>NZ_JBHVGB010000085.1:0-23845 GCF_042801335.1 Nocardioides sp. NPDC057577
CCCGTCACGGGAGCGGGGGCGCCGTCGTTCGTACGTCAGTCGCGGGCCGTCAAGATGAGGGGCCCGTCCTCGGTGATCGCGACGGTGTGCTCCATGTGAGCGCCGCGGGAGCCGTCGGCGCTGCGCAGGGTCCAGCCGTCGGGGTCGGTGAAGATCTCGTCGGTGGTGTGCAGGAACCACGGCTCGATCGCGATGACGAGGCCGGGCTGCAGCTTGAAGCCGCGGCCGGGGCGGCCGTCGTTGGCGATGTGCGGGTCGCCGTGCATGGTGCGGCCGACGCCGTGGCCGCCGAACTGGGTGTTGATCTTGAGGCCCTTCGCGCGGGCGACGCCGGCGATCGCGTGGGAGATGTCACCGACCTTGTTGCCGACGCGTGCGGCGTCGATGCCCGCGGCGAGTGCCTGGGTGGTGGTCTCGATCAGGTCGAGGTCCTCCTGGCGGGGCGTACCGACGACGACGGAGAGGGCCGAGTCGGAGACCCAGCCGTCGACGCTGGCGGCGAAGTCGACGCTGAGCAGGTCGCCGTCGGCCAGTGTGTAGTCGAAGGGCAGGCCGTGCAGCACACCGTCGTTGACCGAGGTGCAGAGCACCTTCCCGAACGGCATCGCACCGAAGCTCGGGTGGTAGTCGATGTAGCAGGACTCCGCGCCGCGGTCCTTGATCATCTTGTGCGCCAGCTCGTCGAGCTCGAGCAGGTTCACACCCACGGCGGCGTGCTCGCGGAGTGCGGTCAGGACGTCGGCCACGAATCGGCCGGCGGGCTTCATCTGCTCGATCTGGGTCGGGGTGCGCAGTTCGATCACAGGCACAGCGTAGCCTGAGAACGGTTCTCAGTAGAACTCAGCAGCGTGCGTCACGTAGCGCGGCCGCCTTCGAGGTCAGGAAACGGCGCTCGGCGAGGTTGGTGGCCCGCGCCGAGGCCAGATCGTAGGCAGTGGCCGCACCGTCGAGATCACCGGCGAGCTCCAGCAGGTGGGCGCGTACCGCAGGAACCCGAGGATGGCCGGCGAAGTCGTCGGGGGAGTCGCGCAGGAGCTCGTCGAGCAGTGCGAGGGCGGGGCCCGGGCCGTCGGCGTACCCGACCGCGACGGCCTTGTTGAGCGTCACGATCGGCCCGGGCGCGACCTTCTCCAGCAACCCGTAGAGCGCGGTGATCTGCAGCCAGTCGGTCTCCTCCGCGGTGGGCGCGCGATTGTGGAGCGCGGCGATGGCGGCCTGGATCTGGTAGGTGCCCGGCCGACCGGTGCCGATGACGGCGTCGACCAGCGCAACCCCCTCGCGAGTGGCCTCGTGGCGCCACAGGCTCCGGTCCTGGTCGGCCAGCGGCACCACCGCACCGTGCGCGTCGATCCGAGCGGGGCGGCGAGCGTCGAGCAGCAGCATCAGCGCGAGCAGACCGCCGAGCTCGCCGTGGGCGGTCCCTGTCATCCGGGCGAGCGCGGTGCGGGCGAGACGGGTCAACCGGATCGCCTCGGCACACAGGTCGACACGTTGGAGGTGGTCGCCCTCGGACGCGACGTACCCCTCGTTGAAGAGCAGGTAGAGCACCTTCAGCATCGCGGGGATCCGGGCGGCGAGGTCGGCGGCGCCGTCGATCCCGAGCGAGCGGCCCTTGATCGTCGACTTCGCCCGGGAGATCCGCTGCGCCATCGTCTTCTCCGGGACGAGGTAGGCGCTCGCGATCTCCCGGGTGGTGAGCCCGCCGACCGCTCGCAGCGTCAGCGCCACCGCCGAGGCCGGGGTGAGGCTGGGATGGCAGCAGAGCAGGAGTACGTCGAGGGAGTCGTCCACTTCTGAGGTCTCCCGCCCCTCCGGCTCGGCGAGATGGTCGGCGTGCTCGCGGTCGCGACGACGCGACTCGCTGCGCTTGGCGTCGACGAGGCGGCGCATCGCGGTCGTGATCAGCCAGCCGCGAGGCTGCTCCGGAACACCTCGTTCCGGCCAGGTGCGTAGCGCCTCGACCAGAGCCTCCTGGACCGCGTCCTCGGCGGCGTAGAAGTCGCCGCTGCGCCGGGTGACGACGGCGACGACCTGCGGCGTGAGGTCACGCAGGAGGTCGTCGGGCAGGTCGTACGCCGTCGCCTCGGTCACTCGATGCTCGCCTCGCCGAAGGCGATGGTGTCGTCGACCGATGAGCCGTCGGTGCCGTGGTACATCCGGCGCACCTGGATCGGCTGCTGGATCGCCAGCCCGCCGGGGCCGGGCGCGGCGGAGTAGAGCCCGGCGATCTCCAGGGCACGCTCCTCGGTCTCGGCGTCGACGATCATGTAGCCGGCGACCCACTCCTTGAACTCCTGGAACGGTCCGTCGGTGACGGTCTTGTCGGTGCCGTCCGAGGTCACCACGAACGCCTGGTCCGGCGGCGTCAGCGCCTCGACGTGGACCAGCTCGCCGGACTCGGTCAGGGCCTTGTTGAGCGCCTCGTAGTAGCTCATGTGGCCCTGCACCTCCTCCGGCTTCCACCCGGCCATCCCGCCGGGAGTCTCGTCGGTGCCGCCTTGGTAGTCGAGGATCATCAGGTAGCGAGGCATGTCCTCACCCTTCCACTTCGGGCGCTCCTTGTAAGCGCCATTCACGAGGGGAACGGAGCCGGCGGCCGTATAACTACATGCTTCGGCGTACGACTTCGGCGTAGATTCCTGGCCGTGCTGAAGGCCTATGACGAGCAGTTGCGAACCGATGCCGAGACCACTGGGGCGATGTCGGTGACCCGGCACGGACCGCTTCGCCTCGCGACCTTCGACGGCGGACGAGGATTCATCTCCTACCAGGACCTCGACGGGTCCGACGCAGCCGGGATCGAGGAGCTGGTCGCCGCGGCGGTGGCGCACTTCGACGCCGACCCGGCGATCACGGAGGTCGAGTGGAAGACCCGCGGCCACGACCACGCCCCGGGCCTTCACGACGCGCTGGCGCGTCACGGCTTCGCGCCCGATGAGCCGGAGTCGATCATGGTCGGCGAGGCCCGGCTGCTGGCCGTCGACGTCCCGCTGCCCGACGGAGTCGGTCTGCGCACGATCACCAGCGAGCAGGACGTACGTGCCGCCAGCATCATGCAGGACGGGGTCTTCGGCTCACCGGCCTCGGAGGCTCGGGTCGCGAGCCAGCTGCGTGGGATCGCGGCGGGGGAGAGCGAGATGTGGGTCGCGGAGGCGGACGGCGAGGTCCTGAGTGCCGGCCGGATCGACATGGTGCCGGGAACGGAGTTCGCCGGCATCTGGGGCGGAGCGACGCTGGAGAAGTGGCGCGGCCGCGGCATCTACCGCGCCCTCACCGCCGCCCGCGCCCGCACCGCCATCGACCGGGGCAAGCGCTACATCCACAGCGACTCCACCGAGTTCTCCCGGCCGATCCTCGAGCGCTCGGGGCTGGTCAGGGTCGGCACCACGACGCCCTACGTCCGGCGCGGCTGATCAGTTCGGTGGCGCGAGCCGGCGGATCGGGTCGCCGGCCAGCCAGGCGGCGATGTCCTCGACGGCGCCACCGTAGAAGCGGCGGTAGTTGTCCTCGGTGACGTAGCCGAGGTGCGGCGTCGCGACCACGTTCGGGAGATGGCGCAGCACGTCGTCGGCGGGCAGGGGCTCGACGTCGTAGACGTCCAGGCCCGCTCCGGCGATGGTGCCGGAGCCGAGGTGGGCGACCAGCGCCTGGGTGTCGACCAGCCCGGCGCGCGAGGTGTTGACCAGGTGTGCGGTCGGCTTCATCGAGGCCAGGTCGGCGTGGCCGACGATGTGTCGCGTGGTCTCCGACAGGACGAGATGGAGCGAGACGATGTCGCTGGTCTCGAAGAGTGCGTGCTTCTCGACGGCGCGCACCCCGAGCGGCTCGGCGCGCTCGGCGGTGAGGTGGGGGCTCCAGGCGATCACGTCCATCCCGAACGCCTGGCCGACGGCCGCGACCCGAGCGCCGATCTTGCCGAGCCCGAGCAGGCCGAGGGTCCGACCGTGCAGGTCGCTCCCGACGCTCTGCTGCCAGGCGTGGCCGGTCGCCTCGGTCACGATGTGGCGGGTCAGCGCGTGGATGAGCGCCCAGGTCAGCTCGACCGGCGGGTGCGGGCTCGACGGGGTGCCGCACACCGTGACCCCCAGCCGGGCCGCTGCGGCGAGGTCGATCGAGGCGTTGCGCATCCCGGTCGTGACCAGCAGCTTCAGCTTCGGCAGTCGTTCCAGGACGGTCGCCGGGAACGGCGTACGCTCCCGCATCGCCACCACGATCTCGGCGCCGCGGAGCGCCCGGACGAGGGCGTCCGGCGCGAGATGCTCGCTCAGCGAGGTCACCTTGACGCCTTCGAGGGAGTCCCACGCGGCGTACGTCTGGGCCACGTCCTGGTAGTCGTCGAGAATCACGCAGCGCACGACGGCAACCTATCGGGTCCGTGTGCTTCTGCTCTGGGCAGATCTGCCTGCGGCAGATTCGCTGGTACGCGGCGGGGGAGTCCTTCAGAGTCGAAGACATGACCCAGACACCCATCTCGGCCGGGCCGCTCGACGAGCAGCTCACGGCGCGACTGCAGAACCAGAGGATCATCGTGCTCGGCCAGGAGGTGGACGACGCGATCGCCAACCGGATCTGCGCGCAGCTGCTCCTGCTCAGTGCCGAGGACCCGCACCGCGACATCTCTCTCTACATCAACTCACCCGGCGGCTCGGTGACCGCCGGGATGGCGATCTACGACGTGATGCACCTGATCCCCAACGACGTCTCCACGCTGGGGATGGGGATGGCGGCGAGCATGGGACAGTTCCTGCTCACCGCGGGCACGCCGGGGAAGCGCTACGTCCTGCCGCACACCGAGGTCCTGCTGCACAAGGGGTCCGCGGGGATCGGCGGCTCGGCGGCCGACATCGAGGTGCAGGCCGCGCGGCTGGCGCGGATGACCGAGCAGATGCTCCGGATTACCGCCGCCCACACCGGCCAGAGCGTCGAGCAGATCGACCAGGACTCGCTGCGCGACCGGTGGTTCACCGCCGAGGAGGCGCGCGAGTACGGGTTCGTCGACGAGGTGCTCAACGACGTGCAGTCGGTGACGCCGGTGCAGCAGCGCAGCGCCGCCTTCGGTCTCACCGCAGCCGGGGGTGCCCGATGAGCTCCTACACGATCCCGTCGGTGATCGAGAAGACCCCGCGTGGCGAGCGCGCACTCGATGTCTACAGTCGCCTGCTCTCGGACCGGATCGTCTATCTCGGTACGCCGATCGACGACGGTGTCGCCAACGTGGTGATCGCGCAGCTGATCCACCTGGAGTCGGACGCTCCGGACACCCAGATCGAGCTCTACCTCAACTCTCCGGGCGGCGACCCGACGGCGATGTTCGGCATCTACGACACGATGCAGTTCCTACGGTCGCCGGTCGCGACCACCTGCGTGGGCCAGGCGGCCGGTTCCGCCGCGGTGCTGCTGGCCGCGGGGGAGCCGGGGCGGCGTACGGTCCTCCCGCACGCGCGGGTCGTGCTGCAGCAGCCGGGCCAGGACGGTCAGCGGGGCGATGTCACCGACCTGCAGGTCGCGGCGAAGGAGATCGGCCGGGTGCGAGCCGAGATGGACGCGCTGCTGGCCCGCCACACCGGGCGCAGTGTCGAGGAGATCCACGCGGACACCGAGCGCGACCACGTCCTCGGAGCCGAGGAGGCGGTGGCGTACGGGCTGGCGGATGCGGTGCTGGAGAGCCGCAAGCTCACCTCCGTCTGAGGGTCAGGCGGCGAGAGCCAGGGGGCCGGAGGGGCGGGCGCCCGCGCGCAGGGTGCGGGTGACCCGCTCGGTGATGTCCACGAGGCCGAGGCCCAGCGCGCCGCCGACGGCCTCGAGCACCTCCGAGCTGGGCTCCTTGCGGCCGCGCTCGATCTCGGAGAGGTATTGCGTCGATACCCCGGCGTCGCCGGCGACGTCAGCGAGCGTGCGCTCCTGGCGCGCCCGCTCGCCGCGGATCACCTGGCCGGCGGCCTCGCGCCACAGCGGCGCCGGCTTGTCGGCGTCCGGCAGCGGATGGCCGGGAAATCTGATTACTTCACCCATGCCAACACACTAGCGCCGCGTGCGAGGGCGGTGTCGGCCGTTCGCGGCGGGCGAAAACACGCCTTACCTGGGGTTATATCGGTCGGACGATAGATGGTGAGGACTTGCCAAGGACGTTCGACACTCCGATAGTGGTCGCACAGTTTCGATCTTTGTAGGTCTACTGTGCACGACCAGAGAACTTGTCGAGTCGTTGGTATCACGGGGGAATCGTGTTGCATCGCAAGCAGATCGCCTTGGCTGGAATGGCAACGGGACTGGCCATGACGAGCATCGGGATTGGTGGCCTGATCGTCGGCAACGCCGGAGCGGAAGAGCCAGGACACAGCTACGCCACGGATGAGAACGGGGTCAGCCTGATCTCGCCGGTCTCGCCGGTGGCGCCGCTGGAGAAGTCGTCCTCGACGCCGTCGCAGGCTGGTCCGCCCAGCCCGTTGGGTCCGGAGAGCAAGGATCCTGAGGTCGCCGAGCCGGTCCCGGCGAGCCCGCGGTCGGTCGAGGAGTCGGCCGGCGGGTCGGTGTCCCCGGTCCCGGCGCGTCCCACTCAGGTGCCGTCTGAGCCGAGGCCGACGGGTAGGCCGACCGAGTCGCCGAGCGAGCCCGGCCAGTCGCCGAGCGAGAGCCCCAGCGACCCCAGCGAGTCGCCGAGCGACCCCAGCGAGTCGCCGAGCGACCCGACCGAGTCGCCGAGCGAGCCCAGCGAGTCGCCGAGCGAGAGCCCCACCGACTGACTCGGGCTCCCTAGCGCCGGTCTCGATGCCCCCGGGTGGGTAACGCTCGAGGCTGCGCTGCCCTACGCTGTGCGCCACACCACGCGCGGGGCGGGTACAGGGAGTCGAGTTGCAGAGCAAGCAGGTCGCCGTCGCAGGCATCCTGACCGGCGCGGTCATGACCGGTCTCGGGGTGGTCGTCCTTCTCGCCGGCCTGGCGGAGGCCGAGCGTCCCGATCCCGACCCGGCCACGGGTGTCGAGGACGTGGGGAACGCCTATCCCGACGTGGATCCGTTGCCGCCACTGCCTGGCTCGAAGCCGTCGAAGGAGCCCTCCGACGGCAGTGCGGCCCGTCCGCATGGCGCGGCGACCGATCCTGACGGGGCGACCTACGGACCCAGGAAGTCCGACACGTCGGCAACTGCCGACCCGGACCGACCGATCCCGTCGCGTGAACCGGACGAGCCCGCCGGGACCGGTGGCTCGACGCCCACCTCCGGGCCCACGCGTACGGCAGAACCGGAGCCGACCGCCGAGCCGACCGAGTCGGCCGATCCGACCACGGATCCGACGCCGACGGAGACCGCGACCCCGCCTACGGAGCCGTAGTCACCAACCCCGCTCGCGCCACTCGGCGAGATGTCCACGCTCGGCACCGAGCGTGGAGTCGTCGCCGTGGCCCGGGTAGAACCAGGTCTCGTCGGGGAGGGTGCCGAAGATCCGCTCCTCGACATCGTCGAGCAGCTGGGTGAAACGTACGGGATCCTGCTGCGTGTTTCCGACGCCTCCCGGGAAGAGGCTGTCGCCGGTCCACAGGTGGGGCGTGCCCTCGGGGTCGCGGTAGACGAGAGCGACCGATCCGGGCGTGTGCCCGCGCAGCGCGATCACCTCGAGGGTGCAGTCGCCGACGGTGACGGTGTCTCCGTGGGAGAGCGGGCGCGAGACGGGTACGCCGGTGGCCTCCGTGATCGCGGCGGCATCGGGCTCGCCGGCGAGCGTGGCGGCTCCGGTCGCGGCGACGACCTCTGCCAGGGCTCGGTGGTGGTCCCAGTGCTGGTGGGTGGTGACGACGGTGGCCAGCTCGTCACCGATGAGGGGGAGCAGGGTCTCGGGCTCGGCCGCGGCGTCGATGAGAAGCTGCTCGCCGGTCGTTCGGCAGCGCAGCAGGTAGCAGTTGTTGGACATCTGCGCGTCGACGGCGACCTTCGTGACGGTCAGCCGACCGAGCTCGCGTACGTCGGCCGGGCCGCCCGGTTTCACCGCGCCTGTATAAGTGGTAGGGGCATCGCTCATACGCCTATGCAAGCACGTCGGACACGGCCAGAAGTAAAATGTCGGTGCTCCGTGAGAGGGTGCCGTCTGGGAGTCTTCCCAGCGTCGTATGATGCGAACATCTGTTCGACGCGGTAGCGCGATGCGATAGCACTGGACGAGGAAAGAACGTGGCGGAGCAGCAGCTGATCATCCGGGGTGCCCGGGAGCACAACCTGAAGGACGTCTCCCTCGACCTGCCTCGGGACTCGATGATCGTGTTCACCGGCCTGTCCGGAAGCGGGAAGTCGAGCCTCGCGTTCGACACCATCTTCGCGGAGGGCCAGCGTCGCTACGTCGAGTCGCTGTCGGCCTACGCCCGACAGTTCCTCGGTCAGATGGACAAGCCCGACGTCGACTTCATCGAGGGGCTCTCCCCGGCGGTGTCGATCGACCAGAAGTCGACCTCGAAGAACCCGCGCTCGACGGTCGGCACCATCACCGAGGTCTACGACTACCTGCGTCTGCTCTACGCCCGGGCAGGGCGGCCGCACTGCCCGACCTGTGGCGCCCCGATCGAGCGGCAGACGCCGCAGCAGATCGTCGACCACGTGCTCGCGCTGGAGGAGGGGCGCCGCTTCCAGGTGCTGAGCCCGGTGATCCGGGCCCGCAAGGGGGAGTACGTCGAGCTCTTCAGCCAGCTGCAGCAGCAGGGCTACTCCCGGGTGCGCGTCGACGGCGAGACCCACCAGCTCGACGCGCCGCCGAAGCTGGAGAAGCAGAAGAAGCACACCATCGAGGTGGTCATCGACCGGCTCGCGGTCAAGGAGTCCTCCAAGCGGCGGCTGACCGACTCGGTCGAGACCGCGCTGGAGCTGGCTGGCGGCCTGGTCGTTTTCGACTTCGTCGACAGTGGCGAGCAGATGAAGTTCTCCGAGCGGATGTCGTGCCCCAACGACCACCTGCTCGACACCGACGAGCTCGAGCCGCGGTCGTTCTCGTTCAACTCGCCCTTCGGTGCCTGCCCGGCCTGCACCGGCCTCGGCACCCGGATGGAGGTCGACCCGGAGCTGGTCGTCCCCAACCCGGCAGCCACGCTCGCCGAGGGCGCGCTGCAGCCCTGGTCCCAGGCCCACGTCGCCGAATACTTCCTGCGCCTCCTGGAGGCTCTCGGCGGTGAGCTCGGCTTCGACCTCGACACCCCGTGGGACGCGATCCCGACCGCCGGTCAGAAGGCGATCCTCGACGGTCACGGACGCAAGGTGCACGTGGTCTCGGTCAACCGCTACGGCCGGCGCCGCTCCTACGACGCCGAGTTCGAGGGCGTACGCCGGTGGGTGGAGCGACGCCACAAGGAGGCCGAGTCCGACACCACCCGGGAGCGCTTCGAGGGCTACATGCGCCAGGTGCCGTGCCCGACCTGCAAGGGCACCCGGCTCAAGCCGGTCTCGACCTCGGTGACGCTGGGGGAGCGGAGTGAGGGCGGTCTCAACATCGCCGAGCTGTGTGCGCTGCCGATCAACGAGGCCGCCGAGTGGCTCGACCAGGTCGAGCTCAGCGGCCGGGAGCGGCAGATCGCCGAGCAGGTGCTCAAGGAGATCCAGGCGCGGCTGCGCTTCCTCCTCGACGTGGGCCTCGACTACCTCTCCCTGGAGCGGCCCTCGGGCTCGCTCTCCGGCGGTGAGGCCCAGCGGATCCGGCTGGCGACCCAGATCGGGTCCGGTCTGGTCGGCGTCCTCTACGTGCTGGACGAGCCCTCCATCGGCCTCCACCAGCGCGACAACCACCGGCTGATCGAGACCCTCGAGCGGCTCAAGCGGCTCGGCAACACTCTGATCGTCGTCGAGCACGACGAGGACACCATCAAGGTCGCCGACTGGGTCGTCGACATCGGCCCCGGGGCCGGTGAGCACGGCGGTCAGGTGATCCACTCCGGCACGGTCTCCGAGCTGCTCGCCAACGAGCAGTCGGTGACCGGGCAGTATCTGGCCGGCCGCCGCGAGATCGCCGTCCCTGCCGTACGCCGCCCACGCACCGCCGGGCGCGAGCTGACCGTCCACGGTGCCAAGGAGAACAACCTCAAGGACATCGACGTCACCTTCCCGCTGGGGCTCTTCCTCGCGGTCACCGGCGTCTCCGGCTCGGGCAAGTCGACGCTCGTCAACGACATCCTCTACACCGCGCTGGCCAAGGAGTTCTACCGCGCCCGCACCGTTCCGGGCCGGCACACCAAGATCTCCGGCCTGGACAACGTCGACAAGGTGATCCACGTCGACCAGTCCCCGATCGGGCGCACACCGCGGTCCAACCCGGCCACCTACACCGGCGTCTTCGACCACATCCGCAAGCTCTTCGCCTCCACCCCGGAGGCCAAGATGCGGGGCTACCTGCAGGGCCGGTTCTCGTTCAACGTCAAGGGCGGCCGCTGCGAGGCCTGCTCGGGTGACGGCACGATCAAGATCGAGATGAACTTCCTGCCCGACGTCTACGTCCCGTGCGAGGTCTGCCACGGCGCGCGCTACAACCGCGAGACGCTCGAGGTGCACTACAAGGGCAAGTCGATCGCCGAGGTGCTCGACATGCCGATCGAGGAGGCGGTGGAGTTCTTCGCCGCGGTGCCCGCGATCGCGCGTCACATGAAGACCCTGGTCGAGGTCGGCCTGGGGTACGTGCGGCTGGGGCAGCCCGCGACCACCCTGTCCGGTGGTGAGGCGCAGCGCGTCAAGCTCTCCGCCGAGCTGCAGAAGCGCTCGACCGGCAAGACGCTCTACGTCCTCGACGAGCCCACCACCGGCCTCCACTTCGAGGACATCCGCAAGCTCATCGGGGTGCTCTCCTCGCTGGTCGACAAGGGCAACACGGTGCTGGTCATCGAGCACAACCTCGACGTGATCAAGACCGCCGACTGGATCATCGACATGGGTCCGGAGGGCGGCAACCGCGGTGGCACGGTGATCGCCGAAGGCACTCCCGAGACCGTCGCCGCGACCCCGGGCAGCCACACCGGTGGCTTCCTCGCGCCACTGCTCGACGGCAAGGCCGCCGAGCAGCCGCCGGACAAGCCGGTGAAGGCGAAGGCGGAGCCGGCCAAGAAGACGGCGGCCAAGAAGAAGCCGGCGACGCGGAAGAAGGTCAGCGCCTCCTGACCCGAGATCGAGATTTGCCTGAAGGTTTGCGCTCGGCGGGCGACGTGCGAGGTCGGCGTGCCTATTCTGGGCGTCATGAGTGAATCTCGAATCACCCGCCGGAAGGTCGTAGGCGGGGCCGCGGTCACGGTCGTCGGTGTCCCGCTCCTCGCAGCGTGCGGCGGCAGCGACTCCGGCGGGACCGGTGGCGGCGACTCCGGGTCGACTGGTGACGGCCCGCTCGTCGCGACGAGCGAGGTCCCGGTCGGCGGCGGAGTGATCGTCGCCGACCGCAACCTGGTGGCCACCCAGCCGACCGAGGGCACGTTCAAGGTCTTCTCCGCGATCTGCACCCACCGCAGCTGCCCGGTCACGAAGGTCGCCGGCGGCACCATCGACTGCCCGTGCCACGGCAGCCGGTTCTCGATCAAGGACGGCTCGGTGACCCAGGGCCCGGCGACGAGTCCGCTGGAGGAGGTCGCCTTCGAGGTGACCGACGGAGAGATCGTCCCCAGCTGAGAGGTCGCCCGCGCGAGCCGAGACGTCGCTCCGGTCGGCCGAGGCTCCTCGGGAGGCTCAGGTGCGCGCGAGGGCCTGAGCCCG
Organism: Nocardioides sp. NPDC057577; assembly: GCF_042801335.1. NCBI lineage: Bacteria > Bacillati > Actinomycetota > Actinomycetes > Propionibacteriales > Nocardioidaceae > Nocardioides > Nocardioides sp. NPDC057577. The sequence goes on from NZ_JBHVGB010000085.1 coordinate 11,703, forward strand.
CCACAGCTCGTCGCGCGGGGAGCGACGCCGGTCGAGGCGGGCATCGAGCAGCACCCGGGCCTCGTCCCAGCGGTCGGCGCGGAGCAGGGCGGCGATGCGGGCGTCCTCGATGATCTCGCGCTGTGCGTCGGAGCCGCCGAGGCGACGGATCGAGGGCGCGAGCACCGCGAGCCGGTCGGCGGCGGCAGAGTTCTCGTCGCGGGCCATCAGCCCGAGCGCTTCGGCCAGCGGAGAGACGACGGTGGCCATGGTCGGATGTACGTGTCCGGCGGCCCACGACCTCAGGTCGTCGAGTGCACCGGCGTCGCCGGTGGCGAGGTGAGTGACCGCGGTGTGCATGGCCAGGAACGGGGTGGCGGGCCGGATCATCGTCTCGCGGCCGGTGACGCGTACGACCTCGGCGATATCGGGCACGTCGCGGGCGCCCGGCGTGAGCGCCCACCGGAAGAGCAGCGAGCCGGAGTCGACCAGCGCCCGGCAGCCCAGCGCGTGCCCGGGCTGAAGCTGGGTCTCATAGCGGCGGCGTACGGCTTCCAGGTCGCCGAGGGACAGCTCGTGCAGCGCGGCGTGCCAGGAGAAGTGGGAGAGCGAGTCGATCTGGGCGCCGTCGCCGAGCACCCACGAGGACATCCAGGTGAGTCCGGCCTCGTGGTCGCCGGTCTCGTAGTGGGCGTGTGCACGGGCGTGGGCGGAGTGACCGGCGCCGGGCTCCACCGCGAGCGACGCACAGGAGAGCGACATCGCGTCGTCGAAGCGGCGCTGCTCCTGGCGTACGAAAGCGAGCAGACCGGCGAACCACCAGTCGGTGCCGTAGGCGGGCCTGGCGCGTTCGACGATCGCCCACGCCTCCTCGGGCACCTCGGTGGCCCCGGCGAAGGCGATGGTCGGCACCGCGGTCGAGAGCAGCAGAGCGTCTCGCGGGAAGGCCGCAAGGTGGTCGATCAGCGGCCGCGGGTTGCCGCCGATGTGGGCATCGACCGCGTGGACGTGGCTGCGCTCGCGCTCGGTCGCCCGTCGGGCGTGCAGCCGAGCCTGCTTCAGGCGAGCGCCGACGTCGACGGGCGCGCACATCTCGTGGCCGAGCAGCGCCAGCGCGGCGTGTCCGAGCGCGAACGTCGGGTCGAGGACGATCGATGCCGCGAAGGAGGCAAGCGCGCCGTCCCGTAGACGAAGCACATCGAGCAGCCCCTGGGAGTAGGCCAGGGCAGCTTCGTCACTGGTGGTCAGCGCGTATCCGTAGCGGTCACGACAAGGCACATAACCATACTAGACCACTAGACTTTAAAACCTAGGTCCGGCGCGGCCGATTTCCCCAGACTCAGGGAGCCGGGAGCTCGCCGGAGCCTCGTGGAATCAGTCGAGCGCCGATGGTGACGGTCTGGGGTGGGCCCTCGGTGTCGCCGGCGATGCGCTGGAAGAGGAGTCGCGCGGCGGCCGCGCCCATGGCACCCGGGTCCTGTGCGACGACGGTGAGCCCTGGCTGGAGAAGATCACCGAGCTCGACGTCGTCGAACCCGACCAGGGCCAGTCGCGTCGAGCGTCGGGCGAGCTCGCGAAGCACGCTGACGGTGGTGCGGCTGTTGCCGCACAGCAGTGCCGTCGCCGGTGTCGGCGCGTCGAGCAGCCGGTCCAGCGTGTCGGCGGTCGACGCGGGGGAAGGGGGTGCCTGCGTGACGAGATCGTCGGAGAAGGGGATCCCGGCGGCCTCGAGCGCCTCGCGATAGCCGCGTAGACGCTCACCGGCGGTATAGATCTCGGGTGCGTCGCCGATGAAGCCGATGCGGCGATGTCCGTGGGAGAGCAGATGCTCCACGCCGCGCCGGCTGCCACCGCGGTTGTCGGTGAGGATCATGTCGGCCTCGATGTCGCCGGGCGGGCGGTCGACGAACACGACCGGGATGCCGGCCCGCATCTCGGGGAGGAGGTAGGAGTGGCTGGTGCCGGCCGGCACGACGATCAGTCCGTCGACGCGCCGCTCGCAGAAGGCGAGGGCGAGCTCGCGCTCCCGGTCGGCGTCCTCGGCCGAGGAGCCGGCGAAGACCATCGTGCCGTGCTCCCGGGCCACCTCCTCGACCGCGCGGGACAGGATCGAGTAGAACGGGTCGGCGACATCCTCGAGCAGCAGCCCGACAGTGCCTGACCGTCCCTGCCGGAGATCGCGGGCGCTGGCGTTGCGACGGAACCCGAGTTCGGCGATCGACTCGAGCACGGCCGCGCGCAGGTCGTCGTTGACGTTCGACTCGCCGTTGACCACCCGCGAGACGGTCTTCAGGCTTACGCCGGCCGCAGCCGCGACGTCCTTCATGGTCGGTCGGCGCTGCTGGCGGGTCTGCTCGGACGAGGGTGATGCCACGTGCTCAGCGTAGACGTCGATCCGAGCGCGACAACGATGTCTCGATTCTTCCCGTGTGTCGGCACAGAGAGCCGGGATTCCACGGCGTGTGCGCGTAAATCCTTCCCAAACGTCGTTGACAACGTTGTCATCTCACGGTTCCATCTGGGATGGCCCCCATGTGAAGGAGATCACACCGATGCATCGTTGGGACGTACCACGCAGAACGAGAGGCCGGGCCCGCCTGGCCGCGATGATCGCCGCGACGGCGACGCTGATGGTCGCGATGAGCGGCACCGCACCCGCGCTCGCGACGCCGGAGGCACCTGAGCCCTCGGCTCCGAAGAGCGACACCGCCGACCCCCAGCGGGCCGCCGAGGGCGGTGACTGGGCGACCTCGTTCGAGGAGGACGATCCGCAGCCCACCTGGGCCGACCTCGTCGACACCGATGACGACGGCGGTCCTCGCACCGCGGGCGTCACCGGCCCGGACCCGTTCGGCATCCCCGGGGACATCTCCGAGCACATCACCGGCGTCAGCGCCAGCGGCGAGAACACCGGCTCGGGCGAGGGGGCTGCGGAGCTCGTCGACGGCGACATCAACACCAAGTGGCTCACCTTCGCGACCACCGGCTGGGTGCAGATCGAGCTCGACCAGCCCGTCAGCGTCGTGAAGTACGCCCTGACCTCGGCCAACGACGCCGCCGAGCGCGACCCCAAGGACTGGGTGGTCCAGGGGTCCACCGACGGTCAGGCCTGGACCACCGTCGACACCCGCACCCGCCAGTCCTGGGGCGAGCGCTTCCAGACGCGAGAGTTCGAGATCGCGTCGCCGCAGGCGTACTCCCACTACCGCATCGACATCTCCGCCAACCAGAGCGGCGGCCTCATCCAGCTCGCCGAGTGGCAGCTCTCCGACGGCTCCGAGCCCCCGCCGCCGCTGAAGAACATGACCAGCCACCCCGACGACGGCCCCGCCTCGGCGTACGCCGCGAAGTCGAAGGTCGGCTTCACCGGCGTGCACGCCTTCGAGTACGCCGGCAAGATCACCGCCGACAAGGGCCACTCGTACAACCGCGTCTTCGACGTGGACATCCCGGTCGGAAAGCAGACCGAGCTGTCCTACCTGGTCTTCCCGGAGTTCATCGAGGGTGACCTGAGCTACCCGAGCACCTACACGGCCGTGGACCTGGCCTTCACCGACGGCACCCTGCTCTCGGAGCTGGGCGCGCTCGACGCGCAGGGCTACGTACTGTCCCCGGAGGGCCAGGGCGAGTCGAAGTCGCTCTACACCAACCAGTGGAACAAGAAGACCTCCGTCATCGGCGAGGTCGCGGCCGGAAAGACGATCGACCGGATCCTGGTCGCCGTCGATGCCCCGAGCGGCCCGACGAAGTTCCGTGGCTGGTACGACGACATCGAGATCACCGCGTCCCCGGAGACGCCGGAGGTGGCCAGCCGCGTCGACTACGCCGTCACCACCCGCGGCACCCAGTCGAGCGGCAGCTTCTCGCGAGGCAACAACATCCCGGCGACAGCGGTCCCGCACGGCTTCAACTTCTGGGCGCCGATGACCAACGCGGGCTCGCTGTCGTGGTTCTACCGCTACCACCAGGACAACGACGCTCAGAACCGGACCAGCCTGCAGGCGCTGACGCTGAGCCACGAGACCAGCCCGTGGATGGGCGACCGGCAGACGTTCCAGGTGATGCCGTCGGCCGCCGAGGGCACCCCCGACCCGGGCCGCAACGCGCGCAGGCTCACCTTCGAGCACGCCAACGAGACCGCGCGGCCCTACTACTACAAGGTCGACTTCGACAACGGTCAGCGAGCCGAGATCGCACCGACCGACCACGCGGCGATGTTCCGGTTCACCTACCCCGGCGACTCCGCGAAACTCGTGTTCGACAACGTCAACAACGACGGCGGGCTGACGCTCGACCCGGCGGCCGGGACCCTGCAGGGCTTCACCGACACCCGCAGCGGGCTGTCGAACGGCGCCACCCGGATGTACGTCTACGCGACCTTCGACCAGCCCGTCACCGGCGGCGGCAAGTACGCCACCGGCGAGCGCCCGAACGTACAGGGTCACCTCGAGTTCGACGCCGGTGCGGACAGGACGGTGACGATGCGCATCGCCACCAGCCTGATCGGCGTAGACCAGGCCCGGAAGAACCTGGAGCTCGAGATCGCCGACGATGACTTCGAGGCGGTCAAGGACGACGCCAAGGCGCTGTGGCAGGACAAGCTCGACGTCCTCGACATCCAGGGTGCGACCAAGGACCAGAAGACGACCGTCTACTCCAACCTCGCTCGGCTCTTCCTCTACCCCAACTCGGGCCACGAGAACACCGGCACCGCCGACGAACCGGTCTGGAAGCACGCCGTCCAGTCGACATCCGGTGACACCAACCCGCCGGGCACCACGCCCACCCACACCGGCGCCGACATCGTGGATGGCAAGGTCTACGTGAACAACGGCTTCTGGGACACCTACCGCACCACCTGGGCGGCCTACTCGCTCCTGGAGCCGAGCCAGGCGGCCGAGATGGTCAACGGCTTCGTGCAGCAGTACAAGGACAACGGCTGGATCTCGCGCTGGTCCTCGCCGGGCTACGCCAACCTGATGACCGGGACCAGCTCGGACGTCTCCTTCGCCGATGCGTACGTCAAGGGAGTGAAGGGCATCGACGCGGAGGCCGCCTATGCGGCCGCCGTGAAGAACGCCACGGTCCGGCCCCCGGGGTCCGCGACCAACTCGAACGTCGGCCGCAAGGGCATGCAGACCTCGGTGTTCCTCGGTTACACGCCCGCGGCCGTGAGCGAGGGCGTCTCCTGGGGACTCGAGGGCTACATCAACGACTACGGCATCGGAAACATGGCCGCGAAGCTCGCCCGGCGCGACGGGATCTCTCGCGCCGAGAGGAAGCGGCTGAAGGAGGAGTCGGAGTACTTCCTCGGCCGGGCCCGCAACTACGTCAACACGTTCGACACCAAGGTGGGCTTCTTCCAGGGCCGCAACGCCGACGGCACCTTCAAGAAGTCGCCGGCGGACTACAACCCGCTGGTGTGGGGCAGCGACCACGACTACACCGAGACCAACGGGTGGAACTTCGCGTTCCACACCCCGCAGGACGGCCAGGGCCTGGCCAACCTCTACGGCGGTCGCGGCGGGCTCGCGAAGAAGCTGGACACCTTCTTCTCCACGCCGGAGACGGGGGAGTACCCGGGCTCCTACGGCGGCATCATCCACGAGATCCGTGAGGCCCGTGACGTACGCATGGGGCAGTGGGGCTTCTCCAACCAGGTCAGCCACCACATCCCGTGGATGTACAGCTACACCGGCCAACCCTGGAAGACGCAGGAGATCGCCCGCGAGACGCTGCGCCGGATGTACACCGGCTCCGAGATCGGGCAGGGCTATGCCGGTGACGAGGACAACGGTGAGACCTCGGCGTGGTACCTCTTCGCCTCCCTGGGCCTCTACCCGCTCCAGATGGGCAGCGAGAACCTCGTGCTCGGCTCGCCGCAGTTCACCAAGGCCACCCTCCACCTCGAGGGCGGCAAGGACCTGGTGATCAAGGCACCGAAGAACAGCAACAGGAACATCTACGTCCAGGGCGTCAAGATCGACGGCAAGAGGTGGGACAAGACGTACGTCTCCCACCAGGAGCTCGCCGACGGCGGCACCATCGAGTTCGACATGGGCTCGAAGCCGTCCCGCTGGGGCACCTCGCCCAGCGCCGTCCCGCCGTCGCTGACCACCGGATCGGAGCCGGCCACGCCTCTCGCCGACAAGTCCGGTGCCGGCAAGGGCACCGTGTCGGCCAGCGGCAGCGACGGCGAGACGCTGGTCGACAACGACTCCGGGACGCAGACGACCGTGGCCGGTGACGGGTGGGTGGAGTACCAGTTCTCGGGGACCAAGGTGCCGGTATCCTTCTACACTCTCACCAACGGCGCCGAAGGTGGCTCGCCGAGCGGCTGGGTCGTCAAGGGCTCCGACGACGGCACCGACTGGAAGGTCCTCGACCGGCGCTCGGGTGAGAAGTTCGACTGGCAGCAGGCCACCCGGCCGTTCAAGCTCGAGTCGGCGTCGAAGTTCAGCCGCATCCGGATCGAGTTCACCGGCTCGGCCGACGAGCAGATCACGCTCTCGGAGGTGGAGCTGCTGGGCTGACGCCTTCGTGACGGACGCGACGATGCCCGGCCGGGCCACTCGGCCGGGCATCGCCCGTCCTGCCTGCGACGAGACTGTCGGTGCCCGCTACTAGGGTTGGAACGTGCCCGATCCGCAGAGCTATCGCCCCAAAGCTGGAGACATCCCCACCCAGCCCGGGGTCTACCGGTTCCGCGACCCCAAGGGGCGGGTGATCTATGTCGGCAAGGCGATCAACCTGCGTCAGCGGCTCGCGAACTACTTCCAGCCGATCCCGTCGCTGCACCCACGCACGGCGACCATGGTCACCACCGCGGCCAGTGTCGAGTGGACCGTGGTCAACAACGACATCGAGGCGCTCCAGCTCGAATACACCTGGATCAAGGAGTTCGACCCGCGGTTCAACGTCAAATACCGCGACGACAAGTCCTACCCGTGGCTCGCGGTCACCGTCTCCGAGGACTTCCCGCGGGTCATGGTCGGCCGCGGCGCCAAGCGCAAGGGCACCCGCTACTTCGGCCCCTACGGCCACGCCTGGGCGATCCGCGAGACCGTCGACATCCTGCTGCGCGTCTTCCCCATGCGGAGCTGCTCCAACGGCGTCTTCAAGCGCTCCCAGCAGATCGGCCGCCCCTGCCTGCTCGGCTACATCGACAAGTGCACCGCGCCCTGCGTCGGCAACATCTCCGCCGAGGAGCACCGCGAGATCGTCGACGACTTCTGCGACTTCATGGCCGGTCACACCTCGACCTTCACCAAGCGGATCGAGAAGGAGATGTACGCCGCCTCCGAGGCCCTCGACTTCGAGAAGGCCGCGCGGCTGCGTGACGACCTCGCCGCGATGCAGCGTGCCCTGGAGAAGCAGGCCGTGGTGCTCGGCGACGGCGCGGACGCCGACGTGATCGCCCTGGCCGAGGACCCGCTCGAGGTCGGCGTCCAGATCTTCTACGTACGCGGCGGCCGCATCAAGGGCCAGCGCGGCTGGGTCGCGGACCGGATGGACGACGCCGACACCGCCGGCCTGGTCGAGCACTTCCTGCTCCAGCTCTACGCCGGCGAAGACGCCGAGGCCATCCCGCGCGAGATCCTGGTCCCCGCGCTGCCGCCGGAGCACGAGACCTTCGAGGAGCTCCTCTCCGACGTGCGCAGGGCGAAGGTCCGGATCCGGGTCCCGCAGCGGGGCGACAAGAAGACGCTCCAGGAGACCGTGGAGAACAACGCCAAGCAGGCCCTCGCGCTCCACAAGACCAAGCGCGCCAGCGACCTGACCACCCGCAACCGGGCGCTGGAGGAGATCCAGGAGGCGCTCGAGCTCGACGAGGTGCCGCTGCGGATCGAGTGCTACGACATCTCCCACCTGCAGGGCACCGAGATCGTGGCCAGCATGGTGGTCTTCGAGGACGGGCTGGCCCGCAAGTCGGAGTATCGCCGCTTCATCATCAAGGGCCAGGACGGCTCCGACGACGTCAAGGCGATGCACGAGGTGATCACCCGGCGGTTCAAGCGGCTGCTCGACGAGCAGTCGACATCGATCGTGTCGACCGAGGTGGAGGGAGCCAACGGGCCGATGCTGGTCGACCCGGAGACCGGTCGGCCGCGCAAGTTCGCCTATGCCCCCGGACTAGTCGTCGTCGACGGCGGTGCGCCCCAGGTGGCCGCGGCTCAGCGTGCTCTGGTCGAGCTCGGGATCAATGACATCCCGGTGGTCGGCCTGGCCAAACGGCTGGAGGAGGTCTGGGTGCCCGAGGAGGAGGACCCGGTCATCCTTCCACGCAGCTCGGAGGGCCTCTACCTGCTGCAGCGGGTCCGCGACGAGGCGCACCGGTTCGCGATCACGCACCACCGCGGACGACGCAGCAAGTCGATGGTGGAGAGCCTGCTCGATGACGTACCCGGTCTCGGCGAGGTGCGCCGCAAGACGCTGATGAAGCACTTCGGCTCTCTCAAGAAGCTCCGGGCGGCGACCGTCGATGAGATCGCCCAGGTGCCCGGCATCGGCCCCGCGACCGCGACATCGATCAAGACCGCTGTGGAGCAGACGGCGAAGAATGGCAAGGTTAGCGCCATCAACGTCACCACCGGCGAGATCATCGAGGAGTAGGTCATGCACAAGGGGGAGGTCGTCGTCATCACCGGCATGACCGGTGCCGGGCGGAGCACCGCCGCCAAGGAGCTGGAGGATCTCGGCTACTACGTCGTCGACAACCTGCCGCCGAGCCTGCTCCCGCAGGTGGTCGAGCGGGTCGACGCGGCCCGCGGCCCGGAGCAGCCGGTGGCGGTCGTGACCGACGTACGTTCGGGGTCCTTCTTCGCCGAGCTCGAGGAGATCGTGGCGAAGGGAGCCACGGGACGGCGTACGACCCTGGTCTTCCTCGACGCCGCCGACGACACCCTGGTCCGCCGGCAGGAGGCCGCTCGGCGTCCGCACCCGATGCAGCGGGGCAACGAGCGGCTGCTGGACGCGCTCGAGCGGGAGCGGGTCGTGCTGGCCAACCTGCGTGGCGCCGCCGACCTGGTCATCGACACGACCCAGCTCAACGTGCACCAGCTCACCGCGCGGATCGCGGAGGCGTTCGGCACCCCGGAACGTACGACGCTGAAGGTGTCGGTGGTGAGCTTCGGGTTCAAGTACGGCATCCCGGTCGACGCCGACTTCATGGCCGACATGCGTTTCCTGCCCAACCCGCACTGGGTGCCCGAGCTCAAGGACGGCAACGGACGCGACAACCCCGACGTCGCCGCCTACGTCTACTCGCGCCCTGGTGCGGAGGAGTTCCTGAGCGGGTATGTTCCGGTGCTCATCGGAGTGACCAAGGGCTACCTCCACGAAGGAAAGAGGTTCATGCGCGTGGCGATCGGGTGCACGGGTGGCAAGCACCGCAGCGTGGCGATGGCGGAGGAGATCTCCAGGCGGCTGCGAGATGCGGGCCTGGATGCGAAGGCGATCCACCGAGACCTCGGGCGGGAGTGAGAGTGGCCGGGGCCGACCGACCCGGGGCAGATGCCCAGGCCGTCGTCGCCCTGGGGGGAGGGCACGGACTGCATGCGTCGCTGAGCGCGCTGCGGCTGCTCGTCGACGACCTGACCGTCGACCAGCTCACCGCGATCGTCACGGTCGCCGACAACGGCGGCTCGAGCGGTCGGCTGCGGCGGGAGTTCGGCGTGCTCCCGCCGGGCGACCTGCGGATGGCGCTCGCCGCGCTGTGCGGCGCGGACCGCTGGGACGACACCTGGGCGAAGGTGCTGCAGCACCGCTTCGCCGGCGAGGGCGAGATGCGTGGCCACAACCTCGGCAACCTGCTGATCGTGGGGCTGTGGGAGCAGCTCGGTGACCACGTCGAGGCCCTCGACTGGGTCGGCCGGCTGCTGGGGGCCAAGGGCCGCGTCCTGCCGATGGCACTGGTGCCGATGGACATCGTCGCCGACGTACGCGGCCTGGTGCCCGGGTCTCCCGCGGCCCTCACCTCGGTGCAGGGCCAGGTCGAGGTCGCCAGCACCGACGGGATCATCGAATCGATCCGGCTGATCCCGGACAACCCTCCCGCCGCCCCCGACGCGGTCAAGGCGATCCAGGACGCGGAGTGGGTCTTCCTCGGGCCCGGCTCCTGGTTCACCTCGGTGCTACCGCACCTGATGGTCCGCGCTCTGCGCGAGGCCCTGGCCGCCACCTCCGCGAAGATCGTCGTCGTGCTCAACCTCGGTGAGCAGCCGGGGGAGACGACCGGCTTCGGCCCCGCCGAGCACCTCTCGGTCCTCCTCGAGCACGCCCCCGACCTCCGCATCCACACCGTCCTCGTCGACTCCTCCCTCGACGGGCTCGACGAGCTGTCGCGGGTGGCCGAGAAGAGCGGTGCGCGAGTCGAGGTCGCGGACGTAGCTGTCGACGACGGGACCCCTCGTCACGACCCGGAGCGGCTCGCCGCGGCGTACGCGAGGGTGATCGGGGCGGGTTAGTGCAGCCGGTGCGAGCCGGAGGGTGTCACCCTGAGCGGGCGGGGTCAGGTCGACTGCGGCTCGGCGTGATCGTGTCCTTCCCCGGGCTCTGGATCGGACTGGCGGCGCAGACGAACCACTTCCCGGATGCCGAGGATCAGTAGGGTCGTACCGAAGGCGCAGACCGTGCCTGCGTCCAGTCGGTATCCCCAGTCCGGCGTACCGAGCCGCGTCTCCATGGGCGGCGCCCCGTCCTGGAAGGTCACGACCCCAAGGCCCAGATTCAGGATGGCGAGAACGGCATACGCGCCCGCGTCCCACCAGCTGGCGGACCCTGTTGGCCAACGTACGTGTCTGATGATCACCCACACGCAGAGGCTGAGCAGAAACGCTTGGATCCCGGTGTAGGCCCAGTTCGACCAGTCTCCGTCGGACGTCGCCAACGCTGAGGTGAAGGTGCCGAACGGACTGGGGCTGCAGCAGATGGTGAGGATGACCAGCATCGCGAAAGGCCGGGAATCGTCGCTGGGGACCGGTTTCGCGTCTGGCACGACGTGGAAACTAGAGGACGGGGCGAACGCCTGTCGTCGAATCGGCAGAATCGTCCTCGCACTGCCCCAGACTGAGTGATCTGACGTGGAACCGATTCGAGGGTCGTTGACATCAATGAAAGACTCTCGCCATGGCGATGACGGGACAGGTGAAGGCCGAGCTGGCCTCCACTCAGATCACCAAGACATGCTGCCGCAAGGCAGAGGTTGCCTCGACGTTGAGGTTCGCTGGGGGGATCCACATCGTGGCCGGCAGGATCGTGGTCGAGGCTGAGCTCGACACCGGTCTGGCCGCCAGGAGACTGAAGCGAGACATCGCCGACGTCTTCGGTCACGAGGCAGAGGTGGCTCTCATCCAGGCGAGCGGGCTTCGTAAGGGCAGCCGCTACATCGTGCGTGTGGTCAAGGACGGTGAGGCGCTGGCGCGCCAGACCGGCCTTCTCGACCAGCGCGGACGGCCGGTGCGGGGTCTTCCGCCTGCCGTCGTCTCAGGCGGGGCCTGCGACGCGGTGGCCGCCTGGCGCGGTGCCTTCCTGGCCCACGGCTCGCTCACCGAGCCGGGCCGCTCCTCCTCGATGGAGGTGACCTGCCCGGGCTCGGAGTCGGCGCTGGCGCTGGTCGGCGTCGCTCGTCGGATCGGCATCTCCGCGAAGCCTCGTGAGGTACGCGGCGTGGACCGCGTCGTCATCCGCGACGGAGACGCGATCGGTCAGCTGCTGACCCGCCTGGGCGCCCACGAGTCGCTGATGGCCTGGGAGGAGCGCCGGATGCGCCGCGAGGTCCGCGCCACCGCCAACCGGCTGGCCAACTTCGACGACGCCAACCTGCGCCGATCGGCCCGTGCGGCCGTCGCCGCCGGGGCCCGCGTCGAGCGTGCCCTGGAGATCCTCGGCGAGGAGATTCCCGACCACCTGCGTCAGGCCGGCAAGCTCCGTCTGGAGCACAAGCAGGCCTCCCTCGAGGAGCTCGGACAGCTCCACGACCCGGTGCTGACCAAGGACGCCATCGCCGGCCGCATCCGCCGTCTGCTGGCGATGGCCGACAAGCGGGCCGAGGAGCTCGGCATCCCTGACACCGAGGCATCGCTGACCGCGGAGATGCTGGCCGAGGACGCCTGAGGCACCTCCAGATTCCGGAAATCGGCCCGAGCCCCTCGACTGATCGAGGG
>NZ_JBHVGB010000086.1:0-22874 GCF_042801335.1 Nocardioides sp. NPDC057577
AGCTGAGAGTGACCTATAGGTCACTCTCAGCTTCACAACCTGGAGCTAGGCGAGCTTCTCGAGGATCAGCTCGCGGACGCGCTTGGCGTCGGCCTTGCCGCCGGTCGCCTTCATGACCGCACCGATGAGCGCACCGGCAGCGGCCTGGTTGCCGCCGCGGATCTTGTCCGCGACCGCGGGCTGCGCGGCGATGGCGTCGTCGACAGCCGAACCCAGGGCGCCGTCGTCGGAGACGACCGCGAGGCCGCGGGCGTCGATGATCTCGGCGACCGTGCCCTCACCGGCGAGGAGCCCCTCGAAGACCTGGCGGGCAAGCTTGTCGGTCAGCGAACCGTCGTCGACCAGCTTCTGCACCTCGGCGACCTGCACCGGGGTGACACCGAGCTCGGCCAGCTCGACGCCCCGGTCGTTGGCGCTGCGGGAGAGCTCGGCCATCCACCACTTGCGGGCGGCCTGGGCGGAGGCTCCCTCGGCGACCGTCGCCTCGATCAGCGACAGAGCGCCGGCGGCCCAGACGTCGCGCATCTCCAGGTCGGAATAGCCCCACTCGACCTGCAGACGGGCCCGCTTGTCGGCGGTACGCTCCGGCAGGCTCGCCCGCAGCTCCTCGACCCACTCCCGGGCCGGTGCCACGGGCACCAGGTCGGGCTCGGGGAAGTAGCGGTAGTCGTCGGCGTCCGACTTCGGCCGGCCGGCCGAGGTGGTGCCGGTGTCCTCGTGGAAGTGGCGGGTCTCCTGGAAGATCGCCTCCCCCGCGTCGAGAATCCCGGCGTGGCGCGACATCTCGAAACGTACGGCCCGCTCGACCGAGCGCAGCGAGTTGACGTTCTTGGTCTCGGTGCGCGTCCCGAGCGTCCCGGAGCCCTTCGGGGACAGCGAGAGGTTGACGTCGCAGCGCATCGAGCCCTGGTCCATGCGTACGTCGGAGACGCCCAGACCCAGCAGGATCTCGCGCAGCGCGGCGACGTAGGCCTTCGCTACCAGCGGCGCTTTGGCGCCGGTACCGATGATCGGACGGGTGACGATCTCGATCAGGGGGATGCCCGCACGGTTGTAGTCGACCAGCGAGTAGTCGGCGCCGTGGATGCGGCCGGTCGCGCCACCGATGTGGGTGGTCTTGCCGGTGTCCTCCTCCATGTGGGCGCGCTCGATGTCGACCCGGTAGGTCTCCCCCTCGACCTCGACGTCGAGGTAGCCGTCATAGACGATCGGCTCGTCGTACTGCGAGGTCTGGAAGTTCTTCGGCATGTCCGGGTAGAAGTAGTTCTTCCGGGCGAACCGGCACCACTCCGCGATCGAGCCGTTGAGCGCGAGGCCGATCCGGATGGCGCTCTCCACGGCCTTGGCGTTCACGACCGGCATCGAGCCGGGCAGGCCAAGACAGGTCGGGCAGACCTGGGAGTTGGGCTCGCCGCCGAACGTCGCCGGGCAGCCGCAGAACATCTTGGTGTTGGTGTTGAGCTCGACGTGCACCTCGAGCCCGAAGGCCGGGTCGTAGCGCTCCAGCACCTCGTCGAACTCGACGAGAGTGTCAGTCATCGGGCCACCTCCAGCTTGTCGATCGAGAGCACCGGACCGATGGCGCCCTCGAGCGCGGCACCGACGCGGTAGAGACGGGCGTCCTCCAGGACCGGAGCCAGGAGCTGTACGCCGACGGGCAGCCCGTCCACGTCGGAGACCCCGGCCGGGATGGAGATGCCGGGCGTGCCGGCCAGGTTGGCCGGGATGGTGGCCAGGTCCTGCATGTACATGGCCAGCGGGTCGTCGAGCTTCGCCCCCAGCGGGAACGCGGTCGACGGGGACGTCGGCGAGACCAGCACGTCGACCTGCTCGAAGGCCTTCTTGAAGTCCTCGATGATCAGGGTGCGGATCTTCTGCGCCTGACCGTAGTAGGCGTCGTAGTAGCCGCTGCTCAGCGCGTAGGTGCCGAGGATGATGCGGCGCTTGACCTCGTCGCCGAAGCCCGCGTCGCGGCTCGCCTTCATCACGTCCTCGGCGGACGGGTCGCCGGAAGGGGTGACCCGCAGGCCGTAGCGCATCGCGTCGAACTTGGCCAGGTTGGAGGAGCATTCCGCCGGCAGGATCAGGTAGTAGGCAGCCATCGCGTGCTCGAAGCTCGGCGTGGAGACCTCCACGACATCGGCACCCAGCTTGGTGAGCAGGTCGACCGACTCGTTGAACTTGCTCATCACGTCCGGGGCCCAGCCCTCGCCCGCGAGCTCCTTGATGACGCCGACCTTGACGCCCTTCAGGTCGCCGGTCGCGCCCGCGCGGGCCGCGTCGACGAGCCCGGTCACCGGGGTCGTGGTGGAGGTCGAGTCGAGCGGGTCGTGACCGCCGATCAGCTCGTGCAGGAGCGCCGAGTCGAGGACGGTGCGGGTCACCGGACCGACCTGGTCCAGCGAGTTGGCCAGGGCAACCAACCCGTAGCGGGAGACGGACCCGTAGGTCGGCTTCACGCCGACGGTGCCCGTGACCGCACCCGGCTGGCGGATCGAGCCACCGGTGTCGGTGCCGAGAGCCAGCGGCGCCTCGAAGGCGGCGACGGCAGCGGCCGAACCACCACCGGAGCCGCCCGGGATCCGGTCGAGCTTCCACGGGTTCCGCGTCGGTCCGTAGGCGGAGTGCTCGGTGGAGGAGCCCATCGCGAACTCGTCCATGTTGGTCTTGCCCAGGATCGGCAGACCGGCCGCCTTGATCTTCTTGACCACGGTCGCGTCGTAGGGCGGGACCCAGCCCTCGAGGATCTTGGAGCCGCAGGTCGTCGGCAGACCGGTGGTGGTCAGCACGTCCTTGACCGCGATCGGTACGCCGTCGAGGGCATGCAGCGCGTCGCCGCTGGCCCGGCGCGCGTCGGAGGCGGCGGCCTGGGACAGCGCGCCCTCGGCGTCGATGTGCAGGAAGGCGTGGACGTCACCGTCGACCGCGGCGATCCGGTCGAGGTGGGCCTGGGTCAGCTCGACCGAAGTGGTCTCGCCCGCGGCCAGAGCGTCGATCAGCTCCGCGGCGGTCTTCTCGATGAGAGTCACTGCTCGTCCCCCAGGATCCGCGGCACCGAGAATCGCTGCTCCTCGACGGCAGGCGCACCGGAGAGCGCCTGCTCCGGCGTCAGGCCGGGCACGACGACGTCCTCACGGAAGACGTTGGTCATCGGAAGCGGGTGGGAGGTGGCAGGCACGTCGTCGCCGGCAAGCCCCTGGATCGAGGCGACGGACTCGAGGATCACCTGCAGCTGCGGGGCAAGGTGATCGAGCTCGGCGTCGCTGAGGTCGATGCGGGCGAGGTCGGCCAGGTGCGCGACCTCGTCGCGGGTGATTTCTGGCATGCCGCACATCCTAGGCGGCCGAACGCCCATCTCTCACCTCGGCCGTGCCCGTGCCCGACGGGAGTTCCGCGCACATACAACCGATCAGTGGCCCCACCGCGTCCTCAACCCTGACAATCGGCTCGAGAGATCGGATGGATCGATGGCGAGACCCCCCACCGAGGAGCAGTTCGACGAGTTCGCCCAGGCTGCCTGGCCGCGGCTCTATCGCTCTGCCTACCTGCTCGTCGGGGACCACGCCAGCGCGGAGGACCTGGTCCAGACGGCGCTGGCGAAGACCTTCGGCAACTGGGGCCGGGTGCGCACGCTCGAAGCCGCCCCCGCCTACGCCAGGCAGGTGCTGTTCAACACCGCGATGAGCTGGTTCCGGAAGGCTTCGTGGAACCGCGAGAAGCCCACCGAGGTCCTCCCCGACCTCGGCCACGAGAACGACCCGACCACCCGCTCGGTGCTGCTCGACGCGGTCGCCGCGCTGCCTCCGCGCCAGCGCGCCGTCGTGGTCCTCCGTTTCTACGAGGACCTCGACGTACGCCGCACCGCGGCCGTCCTCGGCTGCTCGGAGGGCACCGTGAAGAGCCAGACCTCCTTCGCCCTCGACAAGCTCCGCACCATGCTCGGCGACCCGACTCTCACCCTGGAGGTGACCCCATGACCGACAACGACCTGCGTACGCTGCTCCGCGACGCCGCCGACGAGGTGTCCGTCCCTCGTCTGGCCACCGACGAGCTCCGCCACCGCACCCGCACCATCCGCCGGCGCCGGCGGGCCCGCTGGGTCGCCGGCACGGCAGCACTGGTGATGGCCGGCGCGGTCGGGACGTACGCCCTGAGCGGGACGCTCGGTGGCGACGAGCCCCACATCGCCGCGGCCGAGGGCGACCCCCGGGGCTGGGCGGTCGCCGAGGGCGGCACCGTCCACTTCGGTGACGGGAGCGTGGTGACGTACGGCGGCACGGTGAACGACCTGCGCTACACCTCGGTCGGGCTGCTCGCCCGGAGCACCGAGGACAACGCCCGCCTCTCGCTGATCACGACGGCCGGCGTGCAGCCGCTCGACCTCGGCGACGTGAGCGACCGGCTGATCGGCACCGACCCAGACTCGCCCTACGTCTCCTGGACCGTCGAGGACGGCGAGGGCTGGCTGGTCCGCGTCGTCGATCTCGACACCGGCGAGAAGGTCGCCGACGTCCCGGTCTCCGGGAAGTACACCTGGGCCGGCTGGAAGACCCCGCCGGTCGCCGTCGACGGGGAGCACGTCTACGTCGCCCTCGACGACCGCACCCTCGACGTCGCCTGGCGCGCTGGAGAGGTGTCGACCTCGAAGGGGCTCCCGGGCGGCTACACCACCGAGGTGATCAACGGCCGCGCGGTGACGCAGGATGCGACCGGCGAGACCCAGAGAGTGGTCGAGGTGGCCACGGGCCAGGTGCTCCTGACCACTCGCTCCTCCGACTACCCCGACGACCTGATCAGGCTCGAGCTCTCGCCCGACGGCAACCACGCCTTGGCGGCTCCCTACGCGATGTGCGACGAGAACGACAACTGCCGCTATGACACCGCCACCGCGCCGATCCACGTCCTCGGCCAGGGCACCGAGACCGCCATCGAGCTCGGCGACCACATCGGCTGGACCCCCGAGGGGCAGCTGATCCGGGCGTCCGGGACGAAGGTGGAGATATGCGACGAGGTCGGCCAGGAGTGCGCCGATACGCCGGTCACCCTGAAGAAGCGCGCCGACACGATCAGCGGCACGATGAACCAGTCCTGACCGCCTGCCTCAGAGCCCGTCCGGGCCGTCCTCCAGCAGCACCTTGAAGGCCGACTCGTCGAGGATCGGCAGGCCCAGCTCCTCGGCCTTGGCGGCCTTGGAGCCGGCGCTCTCGCCGACCACGACGTAGTCGGTCTTCTTCGAGACCGAGCCCGCGGCCTTGCCGCCACGGCTGATGATCGCCTCCTTGGCGCCGTCGCGGGAGAAGTCCTCCAGCGACCCGGTGACGACGATGGTCAGGCCCTCGAGGGTGCGCGCCACCGACTCGTCGCGCTCGTCGGCGAGGGAGACCCCGGCCGTACGCCACTTCTCCACGATCTCCTGGTGCCAGTCGACCTGGCGCCACTCGACGATGGCCTCGGCGATGATCCCGCCGACGCCCTCGGTGTCGGCGAGCTCCTCCTGGGAGGCGGCCCAGACGGCGTCCAGCGAGCCGAACTCGGTGGCCAGAGCCCGGGCCGCGGACGGGCCGACATGGCGGATGGAGAGCGCGACCAGCACCCTCCACAGCGGGACCTGCTTGCGCTCCTCCAGGTTGCGCAGCAGGCCGATGGCGTTGGCATTGAGCACCCGGTCGCCGGCACCGGCCTCCTTCTCGGCCTTCTTCGCGGCCCGGGTGAAGAAGGCCGTGGTGGCGAGCTTGGCCTCGTCGAGCGAGAAGATGTCGCCCTCGTTGGTGATCACCTCGGCGGCCAGCAGCGCGTCCGCCGCCTCGTAGCCCATCCCCTCGATGTCGAAGGCACCTCGTCCGGAGGCGAAGAAGACCCGCTCCCGCACCTGCGCCGGACAGCCGCGGTGGTTGGGGCAGCGCAGGTCCTTGTCGCCCTCCTTCTGCTCGGCGAGCGTGGTGCCGCACGCGGGGCACTCGGTGGGCATCACCCACGCCGGCAGCCCCTCGGGCCGCAGCGGCAGCACCGGGCCGAGGATCTCCGGGATGACGTCGCCGGCCTTGCGGAGGATGATCGTGTCGCCGGGGCGTACGTCCTTCCGCTTGACCTCGTGGGCGTTGTGCAGCGTCGCGCGCTCGACGGTCGAGCCGGCGACCTTGGTCGGCTCCATGACACCGAACGGCGTGACCCGGCCGGTGCGGCCCACGCCGACGTCGATGGCGAGCAGCTTGGCGTTGACCTCCTCCGGCGGGTACTTGTAGGCGATCGCCCACCGTGGCGCGCGGCTGGTCGAGCCGAGGCGGCGCTGCAGCGAGATGTCGTCGACCTTGATGACGACCCCGTCGATCTCGTGCTCGGTGACGTCGTGGCGGTGTTCGCCGAAGTAGCTGATGAACTCCTCGACCTCGGCGAGGCTCTTGAGCACCTTGACCCGCTTGGAGGTGGGCAGCCCCCAGGCCTTCAGCGCGTCGTACGCATGCGACTGGGCCACCGGCTGGAAGCCCTGCCGGGCGCCGATGCCGTGGCAGACCATCCCGAGCGCGCGGGTCGCGGTCACCCGCGGGTCCTTCTGGCGCAGGGAGCCGGCGGCGGAGTTGCGCGGGTTGGCGAACATCGGCTTGCCCGCGTCGACCAGGGAGGCGTTGAGCTTGTCGAAGGCCTCGATGGACAAGAAGACCTCGCCGCGCACCTCGACCAGGTCGGGCACCGGGAACTCGTCGGTGCCGGTGAGCCGGTGCGGGATGGACTTGATGGTGCGTACGTTCGGGGTGACGTCCTCGCCCGTGCGGCCGTCGCCACGGGTCAGCGCCCGGACCAGTCGGCCCTTCTCGTAGAGCAGGTTGATGGCCAGCCCGTCGACCTTGAGCTCGCACAGCAGCTCGGCCTGGCCGGCGCCGTCCTTGGCGACCCGGGCGTGCCAGCCGGCGAGCTCGTCGAACGAGAAGACGTTGTCGAGCGACTCCATCCGCTGCAGGTGGTCGACCGCGGTGAACTCCGTCGAGAACGTGCCACCGACCTTCTGGGTCGGCGAGTCGGGGGTGCGCAGCTCGGGGAACTGCTCCTCGAGCTCGTTGATCCGCCGCCACTTCTGGTCGTAGTCGGCGTCGGAGAGCGTCGGCTCGTCGAGCACGAAGTAGCGGTAGCGCGCGTCCTCGATCTGCTCGGCGAGCTCCTGGTGCTCGTTCTTCTGCTCCGGGCCTGCGTCGGTCACGTCATCGTTCACGGGCACCATCTTGCCTGGTCCCGCCGACAATTTCCGACGGCATACCCGCCGGGGCAATTTCGGCGTTTCCTGGGCCTGAACAACACTCGACTCCCTCAATATCGACGCAACCGATCAACACCTGGGTGACGGGGGTCACCAGAAGAGGGTAAATCGGGCTACCTTCCTCCCGCGTCGGGCAAGGCGGGCCGACACCAGTCCCCCAGTGACCGCCTTGTGAGGTCTGCGTGTTCTCTCGGATCGTGGTGACGCTGTCGGTAGCGCTCGCAATCGTCCTGGCGCCGGTCGGCGCTACGTACGCGCTCGGGCTGGGGAGCGTCTTCTCCAACGCTGCCGTCGAGATCTCGCTCGTGTCGCAGTCGAAGGACGGCGTGGTGATCGATGTCCACGGCACCGACTACAACGGCAAGACGCCCGGCATCGAGATCGCGCTCAACCCCTCCGGCTACCTCGGCTCGGGCACCAGGAACACGTTCATCAAGTCGGTCGTCATCAACCCGGACGACCCCGAGGACTGGACCTACCGGTTCACCCTCGACGCCGCCCAGGTCGCCGAGCTCGACCCGGACACCACCTACCAGATCATGACCATGCGTGGTGGCGGCCGCGACATCTACGACTCCTCCGAGTCGAGGCAGGCGAAGATCCCCTTCGACTTCGACGCGCTCGCCCAGCCCAGCAGTTCGCCGACCCCGGACGAGCCGGCCGACGACACCGGATCCTCCGACGGAACCGGCTCGGGTTCGGGCTCCGGTTCGGGCGCCGGCGGCGGTACGTCCTCGGGCCGCCCCGCCGGTGGCGAGTCCGGCGATGGTGCCGGTGCCGGCTCCGGCGACAAGCCGAAGGACAAGGCGCCCAAGAAGCCGTGGACCGCGCCCGAGGAGCCGCCGACCGCCAAGGGCGTGACCCTCACCGGGGTCGACGACGGTTCTGTGGACGCCGAGGACGTCATCCACGCCGAGGCCTCCGGGTTCAAGCCCAACGAGACCGGCATCAGGGTCGTCGTCTACTCGACCCCGCTGGTCCTCTCGACCAGCGTCAAGGCCAACGGCCACGGCGTCGCGAAGTGGTCCGGCCGGCTGCCCAAGGACATCGGCCTCGGCAAGCACACCATCACCTTCCAGGGCTCGGTGAACCGCGGGATCTCGTTCGTCGTGACCGGCACCCCGAGCGACGGCGAGTGCGTCCAGAGCGGTTGTGCCCCGGCGGCGGGAGCCGTCAAGAAGGCGGCCTCTGCCGAAGAGGGCGGCGTCGGCGCACTGACCTGGATCATCGTCGCCTCGATGATCGTCCTCGCTCTCGTGGGCGCTGCCGTCGCGATGCTCTCCGGGCGCCGCAGGCGCGACCGGGAGTGGGACGAGCCGAACTACGCGCAGGCGCCGCCGCGCTATCCGTCCGACCCCCGGCAGGCCTCGGGGCCCTACCCGGCCCATCCGCGCCAGCCGCAGCGTCAGCCCCAGCATTCCGCACAGCATCCCGCGCAGTATCAGCCGCAGCCGCCTCGTCACGAGACCGAGCTTCCGCGCCGCCTGCCGGACGCGCAGCCGTCGATCCAGCGTCAGCCGAACCGCCGCCAGCCGGCTCCTCAGCACGCGGCCCCTCAGCACGCAGCACCTCAGCACGCGGCTCGTCAGCAGCAGCCGCCTCAGCAGCCGGTCCCCCAGCAGCCGGTCCCCCAGCCGACCCATCGTCAGCCGCGCCCGCCGGAGTCGTTCGCCCCGCCGAGCCAGCGAACCCAGGCCTACGAGGGTCAGCGGGTCGCCGGACGCTGAGCGGGCTCAGCCGACCAGCGACTCACCCCGAGCGGCGGTCTCGGCCGCAACGGTCGGCCACAGCGTCTCCAAGGCCGTCTCGAGCCCGGCGAGGACCGGGTCGAGGTCGTCCCCGGGGAACGGGGCGGGTGCCTCCTGGCGTACGACCGCACAGAAGGCGCGGGCGTCCCCCTCAGCCGGATGGCAGCGGACGGTCTCGGCCAATCCGTCGGTCCAGCCGTCGTAGCCGTCGGTGTCGCCCTTGGAGCAGGTGAGCGTCGTGGGGCACTTCCGCTTCCCGGTGGGCAGGTTCGGGGCGTGGACCGCGGTGACGGTGCCGCCGCCGGGGGTGGTGCCGACGACGCCGAAGGCACCCTTGCCGTAGGCCGAGACGTCGGCCTTCTCGAAGGAGTCGACGTCGGCGTACGCCTTGGTATCGAGCAGTCCCGCCGCGATCGCCCCGGCGGTCAGCGCGACCTCGTCGGTGCCGTTGGCGCCGGCCGAGGGAAAGCCGCTGACCTGCGCCTTCGTCATCTTCATGGTCGTCTTCGTGCCGAGACGCGGGTCGGTGACCAGAGCGACCAGATCGTCGACGCTCACCTCGAGATCCAGCTTGCGGGGGTCGCCGGTGATCTTCTCGCCGACGTAGGCGGCCCGGCGCTCCTCCCCGCCGGCGGCGTGGGAGACCATCAGTTGGCCGGGGGTGCCGTCGTCGGTGGCGAGGTCCCAGGCGACGGTGGCCGTGCCGGTCTCGCCCTTCACCTCGACACAGCCCGACATCCCGTCGCGGCACCAGGTCGAGAGGAGGTCGTCGTCGACCGGACCGGCCTTCACCTCCAGCGAGTGGTCGGCTCCCCACAGGAGCACGGTGCCGACCTCGTCCCGCTCGAAGTAGAGGTCGCCGCCCTCGAACGCCTCCGGCTCGACGGGTACGCGCTGGAGCGTGATCGCCGCGATCGCCTCGGGCGTCGCGGGCTGGTTTCCGGGCCGCAGGTCGGCCGGGTCGATGCTCGCTGCTTGCGTCGGCCTGGGCTTCTCGTCCGCCTCCTGCGCCTCGTCCGCCTGGCGCGCCTCGCTGCCACAGCCGGCGAGCAGAAGAGCCGCGGCCAGCAGTGCCATCCCCCGTCTTTGCATGAGGGGAATCTACGCCAGGTGGCGCGCGCTTTCGGTGAGGATGCGCAGAGCCGTGCGGGCCCACCGCCCATCGGCACCGGCGAGGCCGCACGCGGGCGTCAGCACGATGTCGTGGGCAGCATCCAGCCCGAGCATGTCGAGCCAGCGCTCCACGGTCTCGGTGACCGACTTGTCGGTGGGCGCGGCGCCTGCCGGCGCGACCGCCGGGACCACGCCGAGCGCGACCGTGTCGCCGGCCTCCAGAGCCGTGGCCAGCTCGTCGTGGTCGGCGGCTGTGAGCTGGGTCAGATCGACGCTGATCCCCTTCGCGCCGGCCTTGCGGAGCAGGCCCAGCGGGGTGCCGGGAGCGCACGAGTGCACCCACGGGGTCGCGCCCTCATCGGCGATCGCGCCGAGCACCCACTCCAGCGCCTCGGAGGCCTCGGGCAGGTCGATGCTGCGATGCTTGCCGAACCCCGAGGCGGTCGGAACCTGGGCGTTGAGCACGGCACTCAGCGCCGGCTCGTCGACCTGGACGACCAGGGTGTCAGCGCCCGGGAGGCGGCGGCGTACGTCACGGATGTGGGTGCGTACGCCGTCGGCCAGCGCCTGCGCCAGGTCACGCCGGGCACCGTGGTCGGCGAGCAGCTTGTCGCCGCGCGGCCGCTCGACGGTGGCGGCCAGGGTCCACGGTCCGGCTACCTGGATCTTGAACGCACCACCGCCGGTGACGAGCGGAGAGTCCTGGGCCAGCTCCTCGACGGTGTCGAGGTCCTGGGCGAGCAGGCTGCGGGCGCGCCGGTGGTCGACTCCGGCGGAGCCTGAGGTGCCGGTCAGGCGCCAGCCCGCGGGCTGCAGGTCGGCGTCGAGTCCCTCGAGCACCGCCAGCGTCCGGCCGGTCATGTTCGCGATCGCGCCACGCGCGGGCAGCTCAGGCAGGTGCGGCAGATCCTGGAGCTCGCCGAGGACGATGCGGCAGACCTCGGCGTAGTTCTCACCCGGAAGCGACCCGACTCCAGTGGCCCTCACGCGAGCGCCACCCGGCGGGTCGTGGAGATGGTGACCGAGCCGACGAC
Organism: Nocardioides sp. NPDC057577; assembly: GCF_042801335.1. Lineage (NCBI taxonomy): Bacteria > Bacillati > Actinomycetota > Actinomycetes > Propionibacteriales > Nocardioidaceae > Nocardioides > Nocardioides sp. NPDC057577. The sequence goes on from NZ_JBHVGB010000086.1 coordinate 11,145, forward strand.
GCGGGTGCCGTCGTAGATGACCGCCGCCTGGCCCGGCGCGATGCCGTAGGCGGGGTCGAGCAGCTCGATCTCGGCTCCTTCGGGTCCCACGGTCACCCGGGCCCGGTGCTCGTCACCGTGTGCGCGCAGCTGGACGGTGCCCTCGAGGACGCCCTCGGGTGCACGCCCGGCCCAGCGCGGACGGATCCCGGAGAGGTGGTCGACGGCGAGATGCTCGCGCGGCCCGACCGTGACGGTCGCGGTGACCGGCTCGATGTCGAGCACGAACCGCGGCTTCCCGTCGGGCGCCGGCTTGCCGAGGCGGAGGCCCTTGCGCTGCCCGATCGTGTAGGCGTACGTCCCCTGGTGCTCGCCCAGGACCTCACCCGTCTCGTCGACGATGGGCCCGGACTCGTTGGGAGCCCGCTCACCCAGCTTCTCGCGCAGCCAGCCGGCGTTGTCGCCGTCGGCGACGAAGCAGATGTCATGGGAGTCGGGCTTGTCGGCGACGAGCAGGCCACGGCGAGCGGCCTCCTCGCGCACCAGCGGCTTGGGGGTGTCGCCGAGCGGGAACAGCGAGTGGCGCAGCTGGGCCTGATCGAGCACCCCGAGCACGTAGGACTGGTCCTTGCCGCCGTCGACGGCACGGTGCAGCTCGACCAGCCCGTCGGCATCCTCACGAAGCGTCGCGTAGTGGCCGGTCGCGACCGCGTCGAAGCCGAGCGCGAGCGCCCGGTCCAGCACGGCGGCGAACTTGATCTTCTCGTTGCAGCGCAGGCACGGGTTGGGCGTGCGCCCCTCGGCGTACTCCGACATGAAGTCCTCGACCACGTCCTCGTGGAAGCGGTCGGAGAGATCCCAGACGTAGAACGGGATCCCGATCACGTCGGCGGCACGGCGGGCGTCGTTGGAGTCCTCGATCGTGCAGCACCCGCGCGCGCCCGAACGATAGGACGCCGGGTTGCGCGAGAGCGCCAGGTGGACGCCGGTGACGTCGTGGCCGGCTTCCTTCGCACGTGCGGCAGCGACGGCGGAGTCCACCCCGCCGGACATGGCAGCGACGATCCTCATCGCTGCAGCCCTGCCGCGCGGCCGCGCTCGACGGCGGGCCCGATCGCCGCCACCAGCCGGTCCACGTCCTCGGCCGTGGTGGTGTGACCGAGCGAGAAGCGCAGCGAGGAGCGCGCCTGCTCGTCGGACTGTCCCATGGCGAGGAGCACATGAGAGGCCTGAGGTACGCCGGCGGAGCAGGCCGCACCGGTCGAGCACTCGACCCCGGCCGCGTCGAGCAGCATCAGCAGCGAGTCGCCCTCGCACCCCGGGAACGCGATCTGGGCGTTGTTGGGGAGCCGGTAACGGCCCAGCGGCTCCAGCGGCGGGCCGTTGAGGTGGGTGTCGGGCACCTTCGAAAGCACCTGCGCGACCAGCTGGTCACGCAGTGCCCCGACCCTGCTCGCGTAAGCCTCCTGCTCCTTGACCGCGAGCTCGACCGCGGCCGCGAAGCCGGCGATGGCCGCGGTGGCGTGGGTGCCGCTGCGTACGTCTCGCTCCTGGCCGCCGCCGTGGACGAGCGCGGTCAGCTCGAGCTCGCGGCGTACGACCAGCGCGCCGGCGCCCACCGGTCCGCCGAGCTTGTGGCCGGTCAGGGAGAGCGCGTCGACGCCGCTGGTGGCGAAGTCGACCGGCACCGCGCCGACCGCCTGGACGGCGTCGGTGTGGACCGGGATCCCGTGTTCGGCGGCGATCGCAGCGATGTCGGTGACCGGCTGCAGCGTGCCGACCTCGTTGTTGGCCCACATCACCGAGATGAGCGCGACCGAGGCGGGGTCACGCTCGATGGCTTCCTTCATCGCGGCGAGGTCGATGCGGCCGGTCTCGTCGCACGGGACGAGCTCGACGTGGGCGCCCTCGGTCGACTCCAGCCAGTGCAGCGGGTCGAGCACGGCGTGGTGCTCGACGGTGGACGCCAGGATCCGGGTGCGCCCCGGGTCCTGGCCGCGGCGGGCCCAGTAGGCGCCCTTGAGCGCGAGATTGTCGGCCTCGGTGCCACCGGAGGTGAAGACGACCTCACCCGGGCGGGACCCGAGCGCGGCCGCGATCCGTTCTCGGGACTCCTCCAGCACCCGGCGGGCACGGCGACCCGATGCGTGCAGCGAGCTCGCGTTGCCGACCAGCGCCAGCTCCGCGGTCATCGCCTCGATCGCCGCCGAGGCCATGGGCGTGGTGGCGGCGTGGTCCAGGTAGACGGTCCGGGGGTTCATCGTCTACCAAGGTTACGGCCCGATGGCCGCGCTTGCTGAAACGTCGCCGCCCGTTCACCTCGCCTACCTAGGGTCAGGCGCATGTCACAGGGATTCCGCGAATACATCGACAACCTGATCACCGAGGGTCACACCATCGGCGAGGATCACGATGACGATCCGGTGCTCCTGGACCCGGCCGGCAAGGCCGTCGACACCTGGCGCGAGAACTACCCCTACCCGGAGCGGATCGAGCGCGAGGCCTACGACGAGCAGAAGTACCTCCTCCAGGTCGAGCTGCTGAAGTTCCAGCGCTGGAACGACCGCGTCGGCGGCAAGCACGTGCTGCTCTTCGAAGGCCGGGACGCAGCCGGGAAGGGCGGCACGATCAAGCGGTTCATGGAGCACCTCAACCCCCGCTACGCCCGCACGGTCGCGCTGTCCAAGCCGTCGGACCGGGAGTCGCGGCAGTGGTTCTTCCAGCGGTACGTCCAGCACCTGCCCACGGCAGGTGAGATGGTCCTCTTCGACCGGTCCTGGTACAACCGCGCCGGCGTCGAGCGGGTCATGGGCTTCGCCTCCGACGACCAGTACGAGCAGTTCATGCACCAGGTGCCGCTCTTCGAGCAGATGCTCGTCGACTCCGGCATCACCCTCACGAAGTTCTGGTTCTCGGTGGGCCGCTCGGAGCAGCGGACCCGCTTCATCATCCGCCAGATCGACCCGGTTCGGCAGTGGAAGCTCTCCCCGATCGACGTCCAGTCGCTGGACAAGTGGGACTCGTACACCGCCGCGAAGGAGGAGATGTTCCGCCGCACCGACACCGACTGGGCGCCGTGGACCACGATCCGCTCCAACGACAAGAAGCGCGCCCGCCTCAACGCGATGCGCTACTTCCTCGCCCACCACGACTACGACGAGAAGGACACCGACGTAGTCGGCACCCCCGACCCCCTCATCGTCCAGCGCGGCATCGACGCCGTCGGCGACTAGATGTGCGCCAGGTGCGCCTCGATGCGTTCCTCGAGCGCACCGGCGTCGCCCAACCCCAACGGAAGAACCGAGACGTACGCCGCGACGAACGCCCCACGCACCTCGGCCGGCGTCGGCGCCCAGTCGTGATAGCGCGTCCCGAGGAGGACGGATGCTTGGGCGAGGTCGTCCACCCGGCGCCGGTACGCGCTCTCCTCCAGATCCAGGACCGCCACGATCCTCCCGTCCGCCCAGAGGATGTTGGCCGACCTGAAGTCGTTGCCGACCAGCTGAGCACCCGGCCCCGGCGGCTCCTCGGTGGGGATGGTGCCCGGGTAGTCGGACATCACGACATGCATCCGCGCGAGCATCTCGCCCGCGGCCCGGACCTGCACCGGGTCGGTGATGTCCAGCAGCTCGCCCTCGATCACTCGCTGGAGCCCCAGCGAGAACCCGTCGACCTCCACCTGGACCCTGCCGTCCCTAGCCGCAAGCGGCACCGAGACAGGTATCCCCCGCTCCCCCAGCCACACCGTGAGCCGAGCGATCTCCGCCAAGCGCGCGAACACGCGCGGCCGCATCGACCACTTGGCGACCATCCGGCAGCCGCCGACGACGATCCACGCCAGACAGTTGGCGTCGCTGATCACCAGCCGTTCGCACCCCTCCACCCCCAGCCCCCAGTCTTCGGCGAGTACGCCCTTCAGCCAGTCGATCGCGTCGGCTGCGCTCTCGAAGCCGAACCGTTCAGTCAGAGCCGCGTCTGGATCGGCCGACTCCCAGAGCATGCTGATCGGCGTATTCATGGGTCGCAGTCAAGCAGGTGGGTGGGGGCTGTCGTGGGCGTCGCGTGCTGGTCGTTGCCTCTTGAGGCTGATGGCCGCCGACCCTTTCGGGGAGGGTGTTCTCGCGTCGGCGGCGGGGTTTGGCGCGGAGTCCTTCGGTTGTGTGCGGGCTTGGGATCTGGGGTCGGGGAGCCTGGTCAGGCGGGGTCTCCTCGGTGCCTACACAAGTCGACGACACCTTGTGAAAGTTTCACAAGCACGCCGTCGATATTCGACGGGAAGCCATCGTGGCTGGTGGTGCTTCCTCCCTGGATGCTCACCATCTCCCGTCCCAGGCGAGATCCCGTGGACGGGCAGACAGAGTCGAGCGCGCCTGCGCCAGCGCCCCCGGCACTCATCCGCCTGGCCGCGACGTCCTCGAAGCTGAGCAGCAACAGCGAGGACAGGATCAGGCTGGCCGCATCGACGAGTGTTGCGGACAGGCATGACGCGGCGCAGGGGCGACAGCGCCGACGGATCGGATGGGCCCGTCCAGATCAGTCCGATTCCGGTCCAATCGACGCGACGAGCCTGGCGGCGGCCGGCAACCGCAGCGGCGACACGACGCTGTGCCAGGACACAACCAGCGGGCTCGGGCTCGGGCTCGGCCTCGGGCTCGGTCGCGGGCTCGGTCGCGCACGGCTGCGGCGACGGGATCGATCGTCCCGGGTCAGCCGGTTCGAGTACGTCGGGCGAACCGGATCTGCCCGTCCGGTAGCCGCTCATAGATGCAGTTGGCATCGTGGATCCGACGATGATCACTCGCACACAACAAGACCATGTTGGCCATGTCTGTCTTGCCGCCTTCGGACCACGGTTTCAGATGATGCGCTTCGGTCCAGGCGGCGGGGGCGTCGCAGTCTTCGGCTTGGCAGCCCTGATCGCGTAGCCGGAGGGCTCGGTGTTGGATCGGGTGCGCCAGGCGGGCGGTTCGACCTAGGTCCAGCACTTCGGAGTTGGTGCCGAGGACGGCGGGGACGAGGTCGGCGTTGCAGGCCATCCGGCGGGCTTCGGCGGCGGTGATCTTCTCGCCGTCGAACCCCAACGCTGCGGTGCCGAGGTCCTTGCGGAGGTCCTCGACGCTCATGGTGATGAACATCGTGGTGGCGTGACCGCCGTGCCTGGGGAGCAGGTCGACGTCGTAGGTCTCGATCACCCGGGCGAACGCCTGCCCCAGCAGCCGGTCGTAGGGGGCTTTGCGGCCCTTGTTCTCCGCGGACCACTTCCGGGGCTGGGCCAGCGAGTCCAACAGAGTGCGCAGCCGCATCCCGACCGCCTGGGAGACCCGGGCGTGGATGTCGATGGTGCCGTCACCGTTGGCGCGCGAGGAGAAGAACGTGCGCCGTTGGGCGTGCTCCTCTTCCCGCTGCAGCGCCTTGGCCTCGGCTTCCTCGAACCGGGCAGGGTCGATCTCGGCGAGGATCCGGCGTCCGGCGATCTTGAGCTCGTTCGCGGTCATCCAGGCGGCATAGTCGACCAGCATCTTCTCGGCGAGGACCAGGTCTTCGCTGCTGGTGGCGGGGTCGGTCTCGATGGCGTCGAGCGCCTTCGTGATCACCCTCGCCTTGTCCTGAGACACCACCCCCTCAGCCAGACCAGCAGCCACGAGGTCGTACTTGGACACGCTGGCGGCGAGTTTGATCTGGGAACGGGCCACCCCCTTGTCGACCAACAGCTCGGTCCGCAGCCATCCCGACGCGTCCTTCGCGCCGGTCTCCTCGGCGATATCACCAGCAGACGCGAGGACCCGCAGTTTCAAGGCGGCTTGTTTGGCGTGGATCTTCTCCAGCTGGGCCAGGCGGTCCTTCTTCTGGCCGGTGCGCCAATAGGCCGGGTCCCCGGCCAGCAGCTTGTCGAGGGAGGACTCGATGGCGGCCAGTTCGGCGTCGATCGCATCATTAGGGTTGGTGCCCCACTGGTCGATCCCAGGCTCGAGACTCATCGTGTTCCCTCCCTTCAGAGGTGTGTTGTGATGGATCTGATTCTACGCCTCGAACGGACACCTAACCACCCATAGGTGCAGGTCAAACGCTGTTTTCGCGGTGAGCGAACGACATCGCTGCTGTGGATGGTAAGTGGCCCGAAGGGCCACCACTCGACCCCCATCAACACCACCCTTCCCAGCAATGAATGCGCTGCGCCACACCCGGGCCGCCGCCCCGATAGCCAGCCAATCTTTTCTCGATCTGGTCCGGAGTCCAGGACCGCGAAGCGGCCGGCGAAGCCGGCGCCCGCAGGGCGTCCTTGACGCCGGTCCAGATCGAGAAGACCCTCCAGAACGGGTCGGCGGCCCACACCCCCAAGAAGCAACAGCCGAATCCGCGTACACCCAAAAGCAACTGCCCACCCCCGCAACCTCAGCTACGGTCCAAGGCCATGAAGCCCCTCGGCGACGTACCCTGGCCCCCAAACCCGATCGTCACCGACCGCCTGATCCTCCGAGAGACCAGGACGAAGGACAGACCAGGGCTGGCCAAGCTCCTCTCGGACGAGCAAGTGCAGGCCTACCTCGGCGGCCCGCAGCACACCCGAGAGGAGCTGGAACAGCTGATCCCCGAGGACCCGAACACCAGACCCGGAATCTTCGCCGTCGAGCACGCCGGCGAGTTCATCGGCAGGATCACGATCCAACGTCGCGACAGAGCCTGGGCCCACCACGTACGCGAGGAGGGGGACGAGGTCGAGCTCGGCTACGAGCTTCTCCCGACCACCTGGGGCAAAGGCATCGCGACCGAAGCCACCCGGGGCGCGCTCGGCTGGATCGAGAGGACCCTCCCTGGCGAGCCGGTCGTCCTCACCACCCAGGTGGCCAACGAACGCTCCCTGCGCCTGGCCCAGAAGCTCGGGTTCGTCGAGGTCGAACGGTTCGAAGCCTACGGCGCGGAGCAGTGGTTCGGGGTGCTCAAGACCGGCTAGCCGGGCGGAGCCTCAGTCCTCGGGAGTGCCGAGGTAGGCAACCAGAGCCAGGTGGTCGGACCCCGGCACCTCGACCGTCTCGGTCGCGAGCGCGACCAGCGCGTCCCCGATCAGCACATGGTCGATCGCGGTCGACGGCGGGAGAGGTACGCCGGCGAACCCCTCGGTCGGCCAGGTGGGCTGCCATCCGGCGTTGCTGGCCCGGGCCGCGTCCTGCACGTCGGCGTCGTCGAGCAGCCGCCTGATCGTGTGGTGGTCGAGCGAGGCGTTCAGGTCGCCCAGGACGAGGTCGGGCTTCTCGGCGGCCGCCTCCTCGATCATCAGCTCCTGCTCGGCTGGCCACGACGCGAGCGTGGGCGGGGCCGGGTGGGCGACGATGACCCGCCGCTCGCCGACATCGGCGACCCACGAGCCCATGGACGTGTCGAGACGGCGCGACTTGGTGATCGGCTGGTCGGCGAAGATCATCGTGCCGGTGGTGCCGGGGGCGGCCTCGCCGATCCGGTAGGGCAGCTGGTCGCGCAGCGTCCTCGACAGCTCCGCGAACGCCTCCGGGGTGATCTCCTGGACGGCGAGCACGTTGACCTTGTGCGCGCGCACCGCCTCGACCACCGCGTCGGTCTCGCCCTTGCCCTCGAACAGATTGGTGGTCATCACCGTCAACGGCTCACCGGCGCTGGTAGCGCGAGATCCCGCGTAGAGCGGCGCCTGCCACGCCACGTGCACCGCCAGCAGCAGCGCGACGACACCGGCGAGGACCCCGAACCGGATCCGCCCGGGACCGGTGGCCAGCCAGACCAGCACCAGGACCGCGACCAGGCACAGGGCGTACAACCCGACGCCGAAGGGCGCGAACGCGGCCAGGCGCACCGCCCGCAGGTCCGTGCTCGCCAGTGCCCGGGAGAACGTGATCGCCAGCGCGGGCAGGCCACAGACGACCAGCACTCCCCACGCCAGCGCCAGCGGCACCCACCGAGCACGACTCACAGCACTACCAGGTCGTCGCGGTGGATGACCTCCCGAGCGTACGCAGCGCCCAGGTTGGCCTCGAGATAGCCGGAGGAACGGCCGGCCAGCCGCGGGATCTCGTCGGCGTCGTAGTTCACCAGGCCCCGTGCGACGGCCACACCCGACGGGTCGACGACGTCGACCGGGTCACCTGCATGGAACGCCCCGGAGGAGCCGGTGACGCCGGCCGCCAGCAGCGAGGCACCCCGCTTGCTGATCGCGGCGACCGCGCCGGCGTCGACGGTGATCGACCCGACCGGCTCTGTGGCGTGCTGGAGCCACAGCAGGCGCGCAGGGCGCCGCTTGCCGACGGCATGGAACAGGGTGCCGACCGCCTCGCCCGCGAGAGCCGCTCCGGCCTGAGCGGCCGAGGTGAGCACGACCGGTACGCCGTCCTCGACCGCGATCCGGGCGGCCTCCAGCTTCGTCACCATGCCCCCGGTGCCGACGCCCGCGGCACCTGCCTTGCCGATGGTCACCCCGGCGAGGTCGTCGAGCGAGGCGACCTCGCCGATCCGCTGCGAACCAGGGTGGGAGGGCGGCGCGTCATAGAGCGCGTCGACGTCGCTGAGCAGCACCAGCAGGTCGGCCTTGACCAGATGGGCCACCAGCGCCGCGAGCCGGTCGTTGTCGCCGAACCGGATCTCGGAGGTGGCCACCGTGTCGTTCTCGTTGACGATCGGGAGCACACCCAGGTCGAGCAGCTTCGACAGCGTCGCGTCGGCGTTGCGGTAGTGCGCCCGCCGGTTCAGATCGTCGACCGTGAGCAGCACCTGACCTGCGATGATGCCGTGCCTGGCGAGCTCGTCGGTGTAGCGGTGGACCAGCAGACCCTGACCCACGCTCGCCGCCGCCTGCTGCTTGGCCAGCGCCCGCGGACGCTTGGCCAGCCCCAACGGAGACAGCCCGGCCGCGATCGCCCCCGAGGAGACCAGTACGACCTCGGCCCCGGCGGCCCGGGTCTTGGCGAGTACGTCGACCAGTGCACTGACCCGGTCGGGGTCGATGCCTCCCGCGGCCGTCGTCAGCGACGACGACCCGACCTTGACCACCACCCGGCGTGCCCCGGTCACGACCTCGCGCTGCACCGATCCCCCTCGTACGTCAGCCTGTGCTCTCCGCTTCGCCGGATCCTACCGGCGCCGATGCCGGTCGAACCGCACGTTTCCGCTGGTCGAGCGGCGCTACTCCGCCGAGCGCTGTGCCGAGTCCGCCGACGGGTCGCTCTCGGCCCAGTCGGCGTCCGGGTCGTCGTCCCCGCCGATCTCGTACGCCACCGGGCCGGCCCCGTCACGCAGCCGTCGGGCGACATCGGCGCGGGCTTCGTACTCTTCCTTGGTCTCCATCCCGGCGTCGATCTCCCGCCGGCGGGAGGCAGCGGGGCGCTCCTCGTAGAAGCGCTGGTCCTCGCCACGGCGACCGAGCATCTCGGCACCGGTCTCGATCGAGGGACGGAAGTCGAAGACGACGGCGTTGGCCGGGTCGCCGATGATGACGGTGTCGCCCTCCTGGGCCCCGAGCTCGACCAGGCGCAGCTCGACGCCGAGCCGGTTGAGACGATCGGCGAGGTAGCCGACGGCCTCCTCGTTCTCGAAGTCGGTCTGGCGCACCCAACGCTCGGGCTGCGGGCCGCGGACGAGGTATTCGCCGTTCTTCGAGACCTTGACCGTGAAGCCGCCCTTGCCCTCGGCGCCCTCGGGGCGCAGCACGATCCGGGTCGGCGGCGCCACCGGAACGTCCTTGCGCGAGGCGGCGACCAGCTCGGCCATCGCATAGATCAGCTGCTGGGTGCCCTCGCCGGAGGCCGCGGAGATCTCGAAGACCTTCATCCCGCGCTTCTCGAACTCGCCGACGGTCATCTCTGCGATGTCCCGCCCGTCCGGGACGTCGACCTTGTTGAGCGCGACCAGCCGCGGCCGGTCCTCGAGACCGCCGTGGCGGGAGAGCTCGTTCTCGATGACGTCGAGGTCGTCGATCGGGTTGCGGCCAGGCTCGATGCTCGCGGTGTCGATGACGTGGACGAGCGCGGCACAGCGCTCGATGTGGCGCAGGAACTCGTGGCCGAGCCCGCGGCCGTCGGCCGCACCCTCGATCAGGCCCGGTACGTCGGCGACGGTGAAGGTGATCTCGCCGCCCTTCACGACGCCGAGGTTGGGCACCAGGGTCGTGAACGGGTAGTCGGCGATCTTCGGCCTGGCTCGCGAGATGGCCGCGATCAGGGACGACTTGCCGGCGCTCGGGAACCCGACCAGCCCGATGTCGGCCACGACCTTGAGCTCGAGCCCGATCTCTCGCGCCTCGCCCGGCTCACCGAGGAGCGCGAAGCCGGGGGCCTTGCGCTTGGAGGAGGCCAGCGCCGCGTTGCCGAGCCCGCCACGGCCGCCCTCGGCGATCACCAGCTCGGAGCCCGGGCCGACCAGATCGGCCAGCACGTTGCCGTTCATGTCGGTCACCACGGTGCCGTCGGGGACCGAGAGCACCATGTCCTCGCCGTGGGCGCCGTTCTTGTGGTCACCGGCGCCCTGGCCGCCGTTGGGGGCCTTGCGCTTGGGGCTGTGGTGGTAGTCGATCAGCGTGGTCACGTCGGGGTCGACGCGCAGGATGATCGATCCGCCCGGACCGCCGTTGCCGCCGTCGGGGCCGCCGAGCGGCTTGAACTTCTCGCGGTGCACCGACGCCACCCCGTGTCCGCCGCGACCGGCCTCGACGTGGAGGGTGACGCGGTCGACGAAAGTGGGTACAGCCATGGCTCCAGCCTACCGACGGCACGCCCCACACCTGTTATCCGCGCGACTCGTCGGGGTGCCGGGTGCAGACTGTGCGCATGCGTGTGGGAACTGTGATGTGGCCGATCGAGGACTGGCCGGCGATGGGCGAGCGTTGGGTGCAGGCCGAGCAGCTCGGGTTCGAGACGGCGTGGGTATACGACCACCTGGCCTGGCGCGGGCACAGCCCGTGGGAGGAGGCGTTCACCTCGATGGCGGCCGCGGCCGCCCTGACCTCCACGATCCGGCTCGGAACGCTGGTGACCACCCCCAACTTCCGTACGCCGATCCCGACCGCTGCCGCGATCCGCAGCCTCGACCGGATCTCCGGCGGGCGGATCACGATCGGCATCGGAGCGGGCGGCGACGACCACACCTCCGACGGCGACGTGCTCGGGCGGGAGTTCACACCTCGCGAGCGCGCGGACCGGTTCGCGGAGTGGACCCGCACCGTCGACCTGCTGCTGCGCGACTCACCGGTGACGATCGACGGCGAGCACTGGCAGACCCACGAGGTCACCGTCTCCCCCGGCCAGGTGCAGCAACCGCGCACCCCGCTGTGGCTGGCCGGCAACGGCCCGCGCGGGATCCGGCTCGCCGCCGAGGTCGGCGACGGGTGGATCGCCAACCCGAAGGCCGAGAACCCGAAGGCATACGTCGCCGAGCGGCTCGAGATGCTGCGGGAGGCGTGCGAGAAGCGCGGGCGCGACTACGACGCGATGCCGAAGCTGTTCATGTCCGGCTTCACCGAGGAGCCCTGGACCGAGTCGGCCGACGCGTTCGAGGATCTCGCCGGCTCCTACGCCGAGATCGGGATCACCGACATCGCGATCCACTGGCCGCGCACCGGCACCCGCTGGGAGGTCCCGTGGGACACCTTCGAGTCCATAGCCGACCGGGCGACGCGCCTCTGACGGCCCTCGACAAGATCCGCGCCGAGTCGGCTCGTTCTAACGAGCCGACTCGCCGAAGAATTCGGTCAGGACGAGCCGACTCGGCAAGACGGCGACGGGCCCTCTCCCGGAG
>NZ_JBHVGB010000087.1:0-22820 GCF_042801335.1 Nocardioides sp. NPDC057577
CCCGAGAAGATCCCGCCCAGCGGCTTGACGTCGGTGTGGTCACGGCCCGTGGCCACACCGACGTAGGCGTCGCCGGGCTCGGTGCCGGTGGCGGGGTCGATCCCGTGCCACCCGTTGTCCCACCACTCCACCCAGGAGTGGGCGCCACCGGGGTAGACGTAGCCGGAGACGTAGCGCGCCGGGATCCCGACCGTACGCAGCGCGCCGAGCAGCTGGTGGGCGGGAGCGGCCTCGGCGACCGCCCGGGCGATCTCGACCGCGGCCTCGCCCGGCATCCCCGCCGAGGCGGCGATCGCCTTGGCCTGGGTCGCGAGCTCCTCGCCGGGCGCGACCAGAGGGGGCAGGCCGAGGAACTCGATGAACCGGTCCGCGACGCCGGGCAGGGCGGCCTCGTCCCAGGTGAGCACCGGCGCCGCCCCGGGCTTCCGGTCGACGTGGACGGTGCTGGTCGCGGAGACCTTCAGAGCACGATGCGCCTCGAGCACCTCGATCGCGGTGACCTCGTTGCCGAAGTAGTCCTTGTACTCATAGGTCCACGGCTTGGGCGAGACGTCGATCCGGTGATGGACCACGATCTGGTCGGGTGTGGTCAAGGGCGTCAGCCGCGTCTGGTTGTAGGAGGCGACCGCCGGGCCGGCGTAGGCGAAGGTCGTGGTGTGCACGATGCGGAACTGCATGCTCATCTCGATCAGACTCCTCAGATCGGCTGCCAGGCCAGCGCCTCGGCGCCGGCGAAGTAGCGCTTGGTGACCGCCTCGGTGGCCTCGGCACAGGTGACCTGGAGCCGCTCCATCTCGGCGGGCAGGTCCGCCAGCAGATCGTGGAGCGAGCGGTACTCCAGCGACGCCCGCATCCGGCCGATCAGCCGGTGGGCCTCATCGGTGAAGCCGGCGCGGCGGGTCGTCCCCTCCAGGGTGTCCAGCGCCCCCTCGGCCCGCTGCAGCGCATGCACCACCGAGCGCGGGAAGATCCGGTCCAGCAGCAGGAACTCGGCAGCCGCCTGCTCGGTCTCGACCCCCTTGTTGACCCGCAGGAACGCGTCGTACGCTCCACAGGCACGCAGCGTGGAGTTCCACTGCGAGGCGCCGCCGGCGGAGGTCAGCGACGTGGTCGCGACCAGCCGCGAGGTCATGTCGGCGCGCTCGACGTAGCGCCCGAGCATCAGGAACTGCCAGGACTCGTCCCGCATCATCGTGGCGTCGGCGGTGCCGTTGATCTGAGCCACCCGGTCGCGCACCCAGCCGAAGATGAACGGAGCCCGCATGTGCTTGAACTGGCCGGCCGGGATCGCCCGGTAGGTGGTGTTGAGCGCTTCCCACAACGGCACCGAGAGCGTCTCCCGGGCCCCGCGGGCCGACTCCCTGGCCGCGCCGAGCGCATAGGCCATCGAGGTCGGCTGGGTGGTGTCGTAGGCGAGCATGTCCAGCATCTGCGGCAGCCCGACCTTCTCCTCCGCGGAGATCTCGATGCCCATCACCGCGAGCAGCGAACGGCAGGCCGTCTCCTCGTCGGTGGCTGCGTCCTCGAGGATGTGCTGGGTCTGTACGTCGAGGATGCGCGCGGTGTCCTCGGCACGCTCCACATAGCGCCCGATCCAGAACATCGACTCGGCGATGCGACTCAGCATCACGCAACCCCCTGCGTTTGAGACTGACCCTGACCCCGACCGGACGGCCGGGACGACGTCGGTCCGGCGAGCACCCAGGTGTCCTTCGAGCCGCCGCCACGGGAGCTGTTCACGATCAGCTCACCCTCTGCGAGCGCTACCCGAGTCAGGCCACCGGGAAGAACCCAGACCTTGTCGCCATCATTGACCGCGAACGGCCTCAGGTCCACATGCCGCGCCCCGAGATCTCCATCGATGAACGTCGGGACCGTGGAGAGCTGCACCACCGGCTGCGCGATCCAGGAGCGGGGGTCCTCCAGGATCTTGCCGCGCAGCACCTCCAGCTCGCGGGGCGAGGCCGCCGGCCCGATCACGATCCCCTTGCCGCCGGAGCCGTCGACGGGCTTGAGCACCAGCTCCGAAAGCCGGTCGAGGACCTCCTCGCGGGAGGACGCCTCGCCCATCCGCCAGGTGTCGACGTTGCGGATCACCGGGTCCTCGCCCAGGTAGTAGCGGATGATGTCGGGCATGTAGGTGTAGACGAGCTTGTCGTCGGCGACCCCGTTGCCGACCGCGTTGGCCAGCGTCACGTTGCCCATCCGGGCGGCGTCGATCAGGCCGACGCAGCCGAGCATCGAGTCAGGCCGGAAGTGCACCGGATCGAGGAACTCGTCGTCGATGCGCCGGTAGATGACGTGCACCGGGGCCAGCCCCTTGGTCGTACGCATCAGCACCTGCCCGTTGCGGCAGACCAGGTCGCGCCCCTCGACGAGCTCGACCCCCATCGTCCGGGCCAGCAGCGCGTGCTCGAAGTAGGCGCCGTTGTAGACGCCCGGGGTCAGCACCACCACGGTCGGGTCGGCGACACCGGCGGGCGCGGCCGCGCGCAGCGCCGCGAGGAGCTTCTGCGGGTAGTTGGCCACCGGCCGGATCCGGTGCTCGGCGATCGTCTCGGGGAGCGCGGCCGAGATCGCGCGACGGTTGGTCATGACGTACGAGACCCCCGACGGGACCCGCACGTTGTCCTCCAGCACCCGAAACTCGCCGTTGTTGTCACGGACCAGGTCGATGCCCGAGACCTGGACGCGTACGCCGTTGGGCGGGTGCACCCCGGCGGCCGCGCGGTGGTAGTGGCTGGAGGTGGTGATCACCTCGCGCGGGATCACCCCGTCGTCGAAGACGTTGCCCTCGTCGTAGATGTCGGCGAGGAACAGCTCCAGCGCCTTGACCCGCTGCTGGACCCCCTTGTCGATCGTCGCCCAGGTGTCGCGCTCGATGACCCGCGGCACGATGTCGAGCGGGAAGGCCCGCTCCTCGCCGCCGATGTCGAAGGTGACGCCCTGGTCGAGGTAGCTGGCCTGCATCGCCTCGACCCGGCTGATCAGCTCCGCCGCGCTGAGCCGGCGCAGCGAGTCGCCCAGCCGTTGGTAGGGAGGCCGGAGCTCGCTGCCGACGAACATCTCGTCGAAGGCCGGATCCCGAGTCTCGTAGGCGTCGAACATCTGGCTCATGAAGGCAACCTACTGAAATCCGTGTAACAGCGCTGTTGCCCACGCGAACATCTCGCACAACGGTAGGTTGGCAGCATGAGCGAGCGCCAGCGAGTGAGCAATCAGATCATCATGCCGCCGCGTCCGTACTCCTGCCCTTCCTCTACGGAGGTGGCGGCATGAGCGACGAGCACGCGGGCGAGTTCTACTACTGCCTCAAGCACAAGACCGTCGAGCCGTACCAGGGTTGCAAGGCCAAGGACCGTCTCGGCCCCTACGCCTCCCACGCCGAGGCCTCCCGAGCGCTGGAGCACGCTCAGGAGAACAACGAGCGGTGGGACAAGGAGGACAGGGCCTGGGAGGGCGACGCGGGCAACGAGGACCGCTGATCCTCAGCGGGGGGTCACCCGGAGCAGCACGTCCTCACCGCCGTTGTCGGTGGTGACCAGCAGGTCGCCGTCGGCGGTCAGCGAGACCGTACGCAGCCGCCCGTAGTCATGCATGACCTCGGGTGAGCTGTCGTCGGTGAGCTTCCCGGACTCGTCGAAGGAGAGGATCCGCAGCTCCTGGTCCTTGAGCACGGCGACCGCGAGTGCCCCGCCGTAGGCGCCCCAGCGGTCCTGGACCGGGATGAAGGTGCCACCACCGGTCGCGACGGTCGGGTTGCCGGAGTCCCAGGCCGCCTCGATCTGCTGTCCGGGCAGGTCCTGGTCGGTCATCGGCACCGATTCGTCGTAGCCGGGGCCGGGGTTCCAGCCGTAGTCGCCACCGAGGGTGATCTCGTTGACCTCGTCGTCGCGGTCGGACCCGTGCTCGATCGACCAGACCGTGCCGTCGGCGCGCTGGGCCAGCCCCTGCACGTTGCGGTGGCCGAAGCTGGTGATGAATCGGCGCGGTCCTTCGTCGCCGGCCCACGGGTTCCCCGGCCAGGGCTTGCCGGTCTCCGGGTCGAGCCGGAGCGTCTTGCCGCCCAGGGAGTCGAGGCTTCGCGGGTTCTCCTCGTTCGCGGCGTCGCCGGTGCCGACCCAGAGCGCCCCGTCGGCAGTGATCAGCAGCCGGCAGCCACCGTGTCTTCCCGACGAGGTCGGGAAGCCGTCGATCAGGGTCCGCTCCTGGGTGGCCCTGGTCAGTCCGGCGTCGAGGGTCCAGGAGATGACGCGTACGTCCTGGCCGTCGTTCCATCCCTGACAGGTGTAGATGCGCCGGTTCTCGGCGAAGTCCGGGTCGATCTCGAGCCCCATCAGCCCGGTCTCGCCGGAGACCCAGATGTCGTTGTCCTCGAGCGGGATCTCACGACGCTCGCCGTCCTCGACCAGCGAGAGGACCGCCCGGTCGCGCTCGGTGAGCAGGAACCGGTCCTCGCCGATGTCGGCGACGTCCCAGGGGTGGTCGAGCTCGTCGTTGACCACCTCGACGTCGAGCTCTGGGACCCGGTCGGAGGTCGGCAGCACGGCCGGGGGAGCCGACGAGGAGGCACTCGCGGAGGCGCTCGGCGAGCCCGACGGGTTCAGCGGCGGGGGAGTGGAGGCGGGAGAGGAGTCTCCGGAGCACGCGGCGGTCGAGAGCCCGAGAGCGATCACGGAGGCGAGGGCGATGGCAGCGCGCATGGTGTCGACGCTACTGGCCCGGTGGGCTCTAGGGTGTGCGGTTGTGACGAACGTGATCAGGGCGATGCGAGAACACCCCTCCGCGGTGCTGCTGCTCGGACAGGTGGTGGCGATTCTGGCCTACCCCTTCCTCGACGGCTCGACCGCAGGCCGCGCCGGACTGGGTGTGCTTCAGCTGCTGCTCCTGCTGGCAGCGGTCGCGGCGGTACGCATGACTCCGGCCTTCTCCTGGGCGGCCATCATCTTCGGCGGACCGGCGACGATCTTCGCGGTGTGGGAGTCCGTCGCGCCGAACGAGGGCTGGGTCGTGCTGACCTCGGCCTTCTTCCACGTCCCGTTCTACCTGTTCGTCTCCTACGCGATGATCCGCTACCTCTTCCACGACGACGTGGTGACCCGCGACGAGCTCTTCGCGACAGGTGCCGCGTTCACCGTCGTGGCCTGGGCCTTCGCCTACCTGTACGCGGCGGCCCAGGTGATCTGGCCCGGCTCGTTCGGCGACCACCGGCAGTGGTTCGACCTGCTCTACCTCTCGTTCACGACGCTGACCTCGGTCGGTCTCTCCGACATCGTGCCGGTGCTCCCGCACGCGCGCTCGGTGGTGATGATCGAGCAGATCGCGGGGGTCTTCTACGTCGCCATGGTGGTCGCCCGCCTGGTCGGGCTGGCGGCCGCCAGGGCGCGACGCTGAACCGTTCTCCACAGGATGGGCTGAATATGGTGGCGGCAGACCTGACTTCGTCGCAGCGTGGGGTGTATGACGGAAGCGAAGTCACCGCGGCCGCCGCGCCGGCGCGGCCGCCGCTGGGTGAGTCTCGGGTCCGGGGTTCGGCTCGCGAGCGACGTCGGTGAGGAGACTCCGGTCTGGGCCAGGATGCGGGCCTGGGCGGAGCGGCTGCCGGACGGCACGGTCTTCATCGGGTTGACCGCGGCGGAGGCGTACGAGCTCTGGCTGCCGCCGCTGGCTCCGGACCGTCCCATCGAGATCTCGGTCCCGAGTCGGGTACGGGTGCGTCGGCCGCAGGTGGATGTCACCCGCCACCCGCTGCCCCCGCACAGTCACGGGATCGACGGCGTACGGATCGCGACGGTCGCCGAGACCGTGCTCGCCGCGGCTCCCCGCCTCGGGCTGCTGGATCTGGTCGTGATGGTCGACGGCGTGCTGCATGAGCGGGGTTGTACGCGCGCGGATCTCGAGGTCGTGGCGCGGGACCGCCGGGGCGGGCCGCGGTTGCGCGAAGCGCTCGCTCTGGCCGACGGCAGGTCGGAGTCACCGTGGGAGTCGTTGCTCCGGATGCTGCACGAGGCGTGCGAGGTGCCGGTGCAGCCTCAGGCCGAGCTGTTCGACGACGCCGGTCGCTTCGTGGCGCGGGCCGACCTGCTGATCACAGGAACCAGAACGCTGCAGGAGTACGACGGAGCGGTGCATCGCGATCGTACTCAGTATGCCCGCGACCGACGCCGGGACTCGGGTCTCGCGGGTGCGGGCTACGTACGCCACGGCTATGTCGCTCCGGATGTCCGCTTCCGCGCCGCGATGATCCTGCGAGAGGCCGACGAGGCGCTCGGCCGGACCTACGATCCGGCCCGCCTGGACGCCTGGTACGCCCTGTGGCGCGGGTCGCTGTGGGAGCAGGATCCGAGAAGTGGTCAATTTGGGCCCGGCACCGAGCCGGCGGACGGCCCAATTTGACCACTTCTCAAGCGCGGATCCTCAGAAGGTGTGCTCGGGGCCGGGGAAGGTCGAGCCCTTGACGTCGGAGATGTAGGCCTCGGCGCCCTCGGAGAGGACCGACTTCACGTCGGCGTACTGCTTCACGAAGCGGGCCATCTTGCCGCCGCGCATGCCGAAGGCGTCCTGCCAGACCAGCACCTGGCCGTCGCAGTCGGGGCCGGCGCCGATCCCGATGGTGGGGATCTCCAGCTCCTTGGTGATCTGCGCGGCGACGTCGCCGGGGACCATCTCCATGACCACCGCGAACGCGCCGGCCTCCTGGACGGCCTTGGCGTCGTCGATGATGCGGTCGGAGTTGTCGCCGCGGCCCTGGACGCGGTAGCCGCCGAGCACGTGCTCGGACTGCGGGGTGAAGCCGATGTGGGCGATGACGGGGATGCCGCCCTCGGTCAGCTTCTTGATCACCGGCGCCATCTCGGCGCCACCCTCGAGCTTCACGCAGTGGGCGCCGGCCTCCTTCATGAACCGCACCGCGGTCAGGTAGCCCTGCTCCGGCGAGGCCTGGTAGGAGCCGAAGGGCAGGTCGCCGACGACCATCGCCCGCTTCACGCTGCGCGAGACCGCGCGGGTCAGCGGCAGCAGCTCGTCCACGGTCACCGGAAGCGACGTCTCGTTGCCGAGGACGTTGTTGGAGGCCGAGTCACCGACGAGCAGCAGGTCGACCCCGGCCTCATCGAAGATCTGGGCGGAGTACATGTCGTAGGAGGTCAGCATCGTGATCTTGTCGCCACGCTGCTTCATCTCGCGAAGATGATGCGTGCGCACCTTGCGTACGGGCTTGGCCGGCGCGTTTCCGGCAGCACCGGTGCCGTACGGGGCGGTCTCCTCGGCAGAGGGGTTCGTGCTCATCATCGAGCCTTTCTGGTGTCATCTCGCAGCTCCCTGATGGAGTCCACGGACTACTCCCAGCGTAGGTCCAGATCAACCGGTCCGCGCTGTGGTGGTGGTCACAGCCGGTCGAAGGGCGCGGCGTAGGTGAACCGGCCTCGCAGATCCTCGTCGTACGCAGCCAGCGGCCGTGCCTGGAAGTAGTCGCCCCACGCCGGGTCCGGAGAGTCGATCCCGAGCGAGGAGGCGGGGACGAAGCCGAAGCGGCCGTAGTAGGCGGGGGAGCCGAGGAGCACGACGACCGGCTCGCCCAAGGCGTCGGCGGCCCCGAGGACGGCGTGCATCAGCGCCGAGCCGACGCCGTCGCGCTGGCGGGCCGGGGAGACGCTGACCGGGCCGAGACCGAGCGCGGGCCGACCGTCGAGGGCCCCGCGGGTGGCCACGACGTGGCCGACGATCTGGCCGTCGGCCTCGGCGACCAGCGAGAGCTCCGGGATCCAGCCCGGATCCTCGCGCAACCACCCCACCAGCGTCGCCTCCCCGGGCGCCCCGTCGGGCTCGATCGGCGGCGCGGAATGCTCCGCACCGGAGAAGGCCGCGGCGGTGACCGCACGGATGTCGGCAACGTCCTGGAGACGTTCACGTCGGATCAGCACATGTCCACGCTAAACGGAGCGACAGCCCCGGCGCTCCTGGTTATCGTCGCGTCCATGCGGGTGCGACAGGCGACGACCGACGACCTCGACGCGGTGATCCACGTCGGCGTGACGACCTGGCGGGCGACGTACCCGCCGATCACCGGCGAGGCGTACGTCGAGGAGGGCATCGCCAAGTGGTGGATCCCGGACACGGTGCTCCCCGGGATCAGGGCCGGCACCGTGCTCGTCGCCGAGCTCGAGGACCGGGTCGTCGCGATGGCCTCCTACTCGGTCTTCGAGGACCACCTGATGCTCTGGAAGCTGTACGTCCTGCCCGACTCCCAGGGTTCCGGCGCCGGCAGCGCGCTGCTGGCCGAGGTGATCGCCCGCGCCGGCGACCTGCCCGTGCGACTCACCCACCTAGTCGGCAACGACCGCGCCCACGCCGTCTACGAGCGGCTCGGCTTCGTGGAGTCCGCCACGGTTCCCAGCCCCATCGACGACGGTCCGGAGGAGATCGTGATGGAGCGCTCGGCAGGCTGACCCGGCAGACGACTTTCGAAGATTGTCCGCGAAAGTCGTCCAGAAGTGGTTGAAAGTCGGAGGCCGTCGACACTAGCATCCGGCGTGACGCGCATCACATTCACTCGGCGTCCCGACGTTCGGAGTCTCGATGTCCCACCTCCTCCCCTCACGCCGCAATCGGACCAGGCTCGCAGTCGGGTCGGCCGTCCTCGGGATCGCCGCCCTGTGCCTGGGTGGTCCGATCGCAGCCGCCACCGCGACTCCTGCCGAGGCGCCCTCGAGCTGCCCAGCACCCGATGCCCGCTCGAGCGTCGTCTTCCTCGATCTCGACAGTGGCGTCGCCAACAGCACCCTGCGCTCCAGTTGCACCATCAACGACGTCATCGACGACGAGCGGACATGGCCGACTCACGGGGCCTTCGTGACGCACGTCCGCGGCGTCACCGCCGATCTGGTCGCCGCCGGTGAGGTGACGCGGGCCGAAGCCAGCCGGCTGCGGTCCGCCGCGGCCCGCTCGCAGGTGGGGAAGGTCGAGGGTTACGACTGGCTCTTCGACGGCTCGACCGACTCCTTCGACGACTGGGCGTACGCCGGAGACGGTGGTTTCGACCTGGTCTCCGACGGCACCATCCGCAGCCGAGCCGGCGCGGGTGGCGGGTTCGGAACCCTGTGGTACCCGGACCGGGAGTACGGCGACTTCTCGTTCCGACTGCAGTTCCGCGACGACGCACCCGGTGCGGCCCGCGGGAACAGCGGCGTCCAGGTGCGCTTCCCCGAGCTGTGGGGCCCGGTCGAGGGGTGCCCCACTACGTTCAACGGCGGCGAGACCGGCAACCTCTCCTGGATCGCGGTCAACTGTGGCCACGAGATCCAGGTCAACGACTCGCCGGAGAGCGGCGGCAATGACCCCCGCAAGACGGGGTCGATCTACGGTTTCGCCGACCTCACCCTGGCCGAGGCACGACCGACCCCGAAGGGCACCTGGAACGACCTCGAGATCCGCGTCGTCGGGCAGCAGTACACCGTGATCCGCAACGGCGTCGTGATCAACGAGTTCGAGAACCTGCCCGGGCTGCCGTTCCCCGGTCGTCCGAACGACCCCGATTCCAGCAGCCGGGGGCTGACCGGTCACGTCGGCGTCCAGGCGCACGGCAGCACCCCGGACGTGGTGTCCTACCGGAACATCCGCATCCGCGACCTGTCCTGAGGTCGTACGCGGTCGGCGGCGGCATCGGGTGGCTGGGGAGCGCCTAGACTCCCGGGTGTGGACTTCTACTCCGCCTACTCCCATGGCTTCGCACGGGTCGCGGCGTGCACCATCCCGATCTCCGTCGCCGACCCTGCCGCCAACGCGCGCGAGGTGATCGCGCAGGCCCGCGAGTGCAGCGACGAGGGCGTGGCGGTCGCGGTCTTCCCGGAGCTGTGCCTCTCGGGCTACTCGATCGACGACCTCGTCCTTCAGCGGACCCTCCTCGACGCCGTGCACGCCGCGATCAGCGCGATCGTGGTGGCCTCCGAGGAGCTGCTCTCGGTGATCGTCGTCGGCGCCCCGCTGCGCCACGGCGACCGGGTGCTCAACACGGCGGTCGTGATCCACGGCGGCGAGGTGCTCGGCGTGGTGCCCAAGACCTACCTGCCGACCTACCGCGAGTTCTACGAGAAGCGGTGGTACGGCACGGGCGCGGGCGCCGACGGCACCATCATGCTCGGCGGCGAGGAGGTTCCGCTCAGCAACGAGCTGCTCTTCCGCTGCACCGACGTCAAGGAACTCGTCTTCCACGTCGAGGTCTGCGAGGACATGTGGGTCCCGGTGCCGCCGAGCGCCAAGGCCGCGCTGGCCGGCGCGACCGTGCTGCTCAACCTCTCCGCCAGCCCGATCACCGTGGGTCGCTCCGAGGCGCGCCGCCTCCTGGTGCAGTCCGCGTCCGCCCGGTGCCTGGCGGCCTACGTCTACACCGCCGCCGGCCAGGGCGAGTCGACCACCGACCTGTCCTGGGACGGACAGACGATGGCGTACGAGCTCGGCGAGCTGCTGGGGGAGACCGAGCGGTTCCCGGACGGGCCGCGGCGCACCGTGGTCGACGTCGACCTGGAGCGGATCCGCGCCGAGCGGATCCGGCAGGGCACCTTCGACGACAACCGGCGGGCCGAGGGGGGTTTCCATGCCGAGATCGAGTTCGAGCTGGCGCCGCCGCTGACCGGCGACGGGCTGCGCCGCAAGGTCGACCGGTTCCCGTTCGTCCCCGACGACCCCGACAAGCTCGCGCTGGAGTGCTACGAGGCCTACAACATCCAGGTCTCGGGGCTCGAGAAGCGGCTCCAGTCGATCGGCCCGGACACGAAGATCGTCATCGGCGTCTCCGGCGGGCTCGACTCCACCCATGCGCTCATCGTCGCCGCCAAGGCCCTCGACCGCCTCGGTCGGCCACACAGCGACATCCTGGCGTTCACGATGCCCGGCTTCGCGACCTCCGACGACACCAGGTCCAACGCGATCCAGCTGATGGAGGCGCTCGGCACGACCTACGAGACGCTCGACATCCGGCCCACCGCCACCCAGATGCTCAAGGAGATCGGCCACCCGGCCGGCGACGGCGAGCCGGTCTACGACGTCACCTTCGAGAACGTCCAGGCGGGGCTGCGTACGGACTTCCTCTTCCGCATCGCCAACCAGCGCGGCGGCATCGTCCTCGGCACCGGCGACCTCTCCGAGCTCGCGCTCGGCTGGGCCACGTACGGCGTCGGCGACCAGATGTCGCACTACAACGTGAACGCGGGCGTGCCGAAGACCCTGATCCAGCACCTGATCCGCTGGGTGATCACCACCGAGCAGTTCGACGGCACCGCCGACGAGGTCCTCCAGGAGATCCTCGACCAGGAGATCTCGCCCGAGCTCGTGCCGGGGGAGGAGCTGCAGTCGACAGAGCAGAAGATCGGCCCGTACGCACTGCAGGACTTCACCCTCTTCCACACCGTCCGCAACGGCTTCTCGCCCTCGAAGATCGCGTTCCTGGCCTGGAACGCCTGGCACGACGTCGATGCCGGCGACTGGCCCCCGGGGTTCCCCGAGGAGAAGCGGACGGCGTACGAGATGAAGGAGATCCGCGCCTGGCTCGAGGTGTTCGTGAAGCGCTTCTTCGCCAACCAGTTCAAGCGCTCGGCGCTGCCCAACGGGCCGAAGGTCCACAACGGCGGCACCATGTCGCCGCGCGGTGACTGGCGGATGCCCTCGGACGCCTCCCCGGCTGCCTGGCTCGCCGAGATCGAGGCCCGGGTTCCTGCGGAGTAGTTGACCCTCACACAGTGTCAGGCGATGGGCTGATGGCGTCATGTTGAGTATCGGAGACTTCGCCCGCTTCGCCGGGGTGTCGGTGCGCATGCTGAGGCACTACGACAGCCTTGGTCTGCTCTCGCCGTCCCGCGTCGACCCGCACAGCGGCTACCGGTTCTACGAGCCGGCGCTGCTGGCCCGGGCCGACGCGCTGGTGGCGTTCCGGTCGCTGGGGTTCTCGCTCGAGGAGGTCGCCGACCTGCTCGACGAGGGCCGTACGCCGGCCGAGCTGGCCACGCTGCTGCACCGGCGCCGCGACGAGCTGCGCTCGCAGATCGAGGCCGACGGCCGGCGCCTCGGCGAGGTGGAGCGACGTCTTCGACTTCTGGAAGGAGATGCCATGTCCACCCTCACCTACACCGAGAAGCCGCTCGCGGCCCTCACCCTCACCCAGCTCACCGACCACGTCGACGAGGGCGCCGACGTCGGCCAGCGCGTCGGCCCGCTCTTCGGGCGGGTCTACGACACGTTCGAGGCCGCCGGGATCGAACCGTCCGGCCCCGCGATCGGCTGGTACGACGCCGTCGGCGACGGGATGACCTTCGGCGCCGGAGCCGACCTCGGCGGCAAGGCCGTCGACGGTCTCGAGGTCGGGACCCTGAGGGCGTACGACCGCGCGGTCACCGCGATCTACCGCGGCCCGATGACGGGGATCGGCGAAGCCTGGCAGGAGCTGTCCCGCCACGTCAGCGACGCCGGTCTCGAGTTCGCCGGCCCGTGCCGGGAGATCTACCTGGAGATGCCGGAGGACCAGGAAGGTTGGGTCACCGAGCTCCAGCAGCCGGTGAGGTAGCGGTCGTCTTATGCCGGGGCGAGGTCCGCGCAGTCGCGGTAGCGTCCGGACCATGTCATCGAAGAGCGTGGTCTGGTCCGTCGTGCACGACGAACGACAGGCGCTGATCCGGGACCTCGAGACCCTCGCTCCGGCACGGTGGGCGACGCCCTCGCTGTGCGCCGGCTGGACGGTCCACGACGTGCTCGCCCACATGATCGACGTCGCGACGACGACCCGGCTGGGGTTCGTACGCCGGATGATCGCCGCCGGTGGGGACTTCGACCGCGACAACCAGACCGGTGTCGACCGGGAGCGCGCCGAAGACCCGGCCGAGACGCTGGCGAGGTTCCGCGGGGTTGCCGGACGCACGGCGACACCGCCCGCTCCGCTCGCCACCCGCCTGGTCGAGGAGTTCGCCCATGGCGAGGACATCCGGCGCCCGCTGGGCCTGCGGCGCGACTACCCGGTCGAGCACGTCGTCACGGCGCTGGGCTACCTGGCCAGGACCTCGCAGAAGTGGGGCGGCGGCAAGGAGCGAGCCCAGCGCGTACGTCTTGTGGCCACCGACGCCGACATGGTGATCGGGACCGGCCCGGAGGTCCGTGGCACCGCGATCGGGCTTGTGCTCATGCTCTCCGGCCGCCAGGTCGGGGCAGGCGAGCTCACCGGGCCAGGTGCGGAAATGTGAAGCTGAAGGCTTCATCTCAGACTGATGAATCAAATACCTTCATTTTATGGAGGTGAAGGTATCATCTTCATATGGCGTCCGTAGCGACCGTGATCGGTGACCTCGTGGGCTCGCGCACCACGTCCGACCGCGCAAAGGTCCACGAGGCGTTCGCCGACGCCGTCGAGGAGGTCAACCGGGAGTGGCAGCCGGTCACGCCGCTGCGGATCACGGTCGGCGATGAGTACCAGGGAGCCTTCGAGACCGTCGGCGCCGCGATCCAGGCGACGTTCCGGCTGCGGATCGCGCTCGACCCCGTGGTCGGCGTACGCCACGGCATCAGCTGGGGTTCCACCCGGGTGCTCCGCGACGACCCCCGGGTCGAGGACGGGCCGGGGTGGTGGTCCGCACGCGCCGCGATCGAGACGGCGGAGAACGCCGAGAACAAGGCGGCCTCGCGCAGCGTACGGACCTGGTATCAGCCGGCCGACGAAGCGGGTGGACCGGACCCGGCAGCGGTCAACGCCGCTCTGGTCGCGCGCGACGAGCTCTTTTCTCGCCTGGATCGAGCCTCGGTGTCGGTGCTTTCTGGCATGCTCTCCGCCATGTCTCAGAAGGCCATCGCCGCCGAGCTCGACATCACCCCCTCCGCGGTCTCCCAGCGCGTCCGTCGCGACGGCATCGCCGTGATCGTGCGGGCCGACGAGCTGCTGGGAGAGATTCGATGAGCGAGGCGGCGGCATGAGCTGGATAGCACTGCTCCTGATCGGGATCGGGACGGTCGACTTCGCCCACTCGATCCTCGACCCGCTCAAGCGGATCCGCTGGGTCCCCGAGGCGATCGGGGCGGTCGCGGTGATCGCCTTCGGCCTGCTCTCGGCTCTCTTCGGAGGTGACCTGGCGGCCGTGATCGTGATTGCCGGGATCACGGTGCTGTGGGGCTTCCTGGCCCACCCGCCCCAGGGCTCGGACGAGAACCCCCGGCCGGGGATCCCGCTGGCCCTGCTCGGCGGGACGATCTTCGTCGGGATCCTGCTGGCCCCGGTGGCCGGCGAGGTCGGCGGACCGGTCGCCGCGTGGGCGGAGCAGGCGCCCTGGGTCTGGGTCGAGTCGGCGCGTCCCGAGGCCGTGCTGCTCGTCTTCGGCGGCCTGCTGGTCCAGGTCTCGACGGGCAACGTCGTGGTGCAGCTCGTCCTCGACGTCGCCAAGGTGGCCAACCCGCTCGACGGTGTCGACGGCAACAATCTCAAGGGCGGCCGGCTCCTGGGCCCGCTCGAGCGGCTGACGATCTTCGGGCTCGGTCTCACCGGCAACCTCGCCGCCGCCGGCCTGGTGGTCGCGGCCAAGGGCTTGATCCGCTGGCCGGAGCTGCAGTCGTTCCGCGGGCACGAGGGGCCGAGCATCAACGACGTGACCGAATACTTCCTGGTCGGCAGCTTCGTCTCCTGGATGACCTCGCTGGTGACCCTTGCCCTGGTCATCACCTAGCCCGAGACTAGATTGCGGTGTCATGACTGTGGGTAAGGCTCTTGGACTCCTGGTGGCCGCGGTGCTTCTCCTGGCCGGAGGAGCGCTGGCGCTGACCGGCATGGGCTATCTCGGCGGGGCCGGCACGAGCACCGCCTGGTCGGTCCTCGGGGCGGCGCTGGCAGGGTTCGGGGTGGCGCTGGTGATCTCGATCTTCAGAGGTCCCGGACGCTGACGCTGGCGCGGTGGTCCCGACCGTAACGTCGGACCGTTAGTGTTCACGCATGGGCAAGCAACAGGACTTCGTGCTCCGGGCACTCGAAGAGCGGGACGTACGTTTTGTGCGGCTGTGGTTCACCGACGTGCTCGGTTATCTGAAGTCGGTCGCGGTGGCTCCGGCCGAGCTCGAGAGCGCCTTTGCGGAGGGCATCGGTTTCGACGGCAGCGCGATCGAGGGGTTCGCGCGGGTGACCGAGGCCGACATGCTTGCCCTGCCGGACCCGAGCACGTTCCAGATCCTGCCGTGGCGCACCGACGGCCCGTCCACCGGCCGGATGTTCTGCGACATCGTGATGCCCGACGGTTCGCCGTCCTACGCCGACCCGCGCTACGTGCTCAAGCGCACCCTGTCCAACGCCGCGGAGAAGGGCTTCACCTTCTACACGCACCCCGAGATCGAGTTCTACCTCTTCAAGGACAACCCGAGGGACGGCAGTGAGCCGACCCCGGTCGACTCCAGCGGCTACTTCGACCACACCGCCCAGTCGATGGGCGCCGACTTCCGGCGTGAGGCGATCACGATGCTGGAGGCCATGGGCATCAGCGTCGAGTACAGCCACCACGAGGGCGGTCCCGGTCAGAACGAGATCGACCTGCGCTACGCCGACGCCCTGAGCACCGCTGACAACATCATGACCTTCCGCACCGTCATCCGCGAGGTCGCGCTGAGCCAGGGCATCTGGGCCAGCTTCATGCCCAAGCCGTTCACCGAGCACCCGGGCTCGGGCATGCACACCCACCTGAGCCTGTTCGAGGGTGACGCCAACGCGTTCTACGAGCCGGGCGCCGAATACCAGCTCTCCAAGACCGGGCGCAGCTTCATCGGCGGCGTACTCCGTCACGCCGGCGAGATCACCGCGGTGACCAACCAGTGGGTCAACTCCTACAAGCGCCTGATCGGCGGGGGAGAGGCGCCGGCCCACGTCGCCTGGGGCCACAACAACCGCTCCGCGCTGGTCCGGGTGCCGATGTACAAGCCGCTCAAGGGCCAGTCGACCCGCATCGAGGTCAGGTCTCTCGACGCCGCCTGCAACCCCTACCTGGCCTTCGCCGTGATCCTGGCGGCGGGCATGAAGGGCATCGAGGAGGGCTACGAGCTGCCGCGCGAGGCCGAGGACGACGTGTGGGCGCTGACCGAGCGCGAGCGCAAGAGCCTCGGCATCGACCCGCTGCCGGAGAACCTCGACGAGGCGATCGGGATGGCCGAGGACTCCGAGCTCCTCGCCGAGACCCTCGGCGAGCACGTCTTCGACTTCTTCCTGCGCAACAAGCGGGCCGAATGGGCCGCCTACCGCGAGCAGGTGACCGCCTACGAGCGCTCCCGGATGCTGCCGGTGATCTGAGGTTAAACCCCGATTCCACACTTCCGATCCGGTGCTGCCACACTGGATCGAACGGGAGAGTGGTGATGTCGTTGAGTCTTCCCCGAGTGCTTGTGATCCAGCACGAGGAGACAGTTCCGCCGGCGTTGTTCGGTCATTGGTTGGCTGAGGCGGGCATGTGCGTCGACGTCTGTCGGGCGTACGCCGAGCCGATCCCGCCGCTCTCGTCGCTGAACGCCTCCTACTCGGGGCTGCTCGTCATGGGTGGCTCGATGGACGCCGACTCCGACGATGAGCACCCCTGGCTCCAGGTCACCCGCGAGCGGATCGCGCAGGCGGCCGAGGCCGGTATCCCGACGCTCGGGATCTGCTTGGGCCACCAGCTGGCCGCGATGGCCCTGGGCGGCACAGTGGAGCGCAGCCCGTTCGGGCTGACCGTGGGCGTGGGCCAGGTCACCTGGGAGCCCGAGGTGCTCTTCGACCCGCTGATGCGCCTGCTGGCGGGCGACGACCGCGCCATGCACTGGCACCGCGACGTCGTCGGCCGGCTGCCCGAGGGCAGCGTCGAGCTGGCCAGGTCGATCGACGGGCAGGTCCAGGCGGCGCGGTTCGCCCCGACCGTGTGGGGCGTGCAGTTCCACCCCGAGGTCGACGCAGCCGCGGTCGCGGTCTGGGCCGAGGAGTCCGTCGAGGAGCTCGAGCAGATCGGACGCAGCGTCGAGGACGTGGTCGCGACTGCCACCTTCGCCGAGAAGGAGCTGATCAAGACCTGGCAGCCGCTGGCCTTCGGGTTCGCTCGCCTGGTGCGTGAGCGCAGCGCCGCCGTCGCCCCGGGCGGCACCCGCGGAGGGGTCATCCCGACCCCGAGGCCCTGGAGCGCCTGAAACCGGCCAGTGACACAATCGGGGCCATGACGTTGCCAGGCAAGGGCGAGCTGCTCCGGCTCGGCTTCAACGACCCGGACACGGCCCTGGCGGATCTGGCAGGTCTCGGCGCCGGCGCCCAGGAGCTGCTGGCGATCCTGGGCCAGGCGGCCGACCCCGACGCGGCGCTGGCCGGTCTGGTCATGCTCGCCGAGTCCCAGGGCGCCGGCTTCGTCGAGGAGCTCGCCGGCGACGAGGGCACCGCGATGCGGCTGGTCTCGGTGCTTGGCGCCTCGCCCGCGCTGAGCGACCACCTGGCCCGCCATCCCGGTCACTGGCGTGAGCTGGCCGATCCGACCCTCGGCACGACCAGGCCCGCTGCGTACGTCTTCAGGGCGTCGCTGTTCGAGGCCGTTGGCGCGAAGCCGGGCGACGAGAGCCCGGTGGCCACGGTCCCGGACGCGGAGGCGGTCGACGCGCTCCGGGTGGAGTACCGCCGCTGGCTGCTCCGGCTGGCCGCCCGCGACCTGGCCCACCAGCTCCCGGTGGACGACGTCGCCGCCGAGCTCTCCGACCTCGCCTGCGCGACCCTCGACGCCGGCCTGACGGTCGCCCGCGCGCGGGTGGGCGCCGAGGCCGACAAGGTGCGGCTGGCCGTCGTCGCGATGGGCAAGTGCGGCGGCCACGAGCTCAACTACGTCTCCGACGTCGACGTGATCTTCGTCCACGAGGCCGCCGACGGGGTCGGCGACGACGTCTCGCTGCGGGTCGCCACCCAGCTCGCCAGCAACCTGATCCAGGTCTGCTCGGCCCACACCGGCGAGGGCACGATCTGGCCGGTCGACGCCGCGCTGCGTCCCGAGGGCAAGGCGGGCGCGCTCTCGCGCACGATCGCCGGCCACGTCGGCTACTACGAGCGCTGGGCGAGCACCTGGGAGTTCCAGGCGCTGCTCAAGGCCAGGCCGGCCGCGGGCGACCTGGCTCTGGGCCAGGCCTATGTCGACGCAGTCAACCCGTTCGTGTGGAAGGCCGCCGAGCGCGACGGCTTCGTCTCCGACACCCAGAAGATGCGGCGCCGGGTCATCGCCCACATCCCGTCCCGGGAGGCCGACCGCGAGCTCAAGCTCGGCGCCGGCGGGCTGCGCGACGTGGAGTTCGCGGTGCAGCTGCTGCAGCTGGTCCACGGCCGCACCGACACCGGGATCCGCCAGCCCACCACGCTCTCCGCGCTGGCGGCGCTGACCCGATCCGGCTACGTCGGGCGCGAGGACGGCGAGGCCATGCACGAGGCCTACGCCTTCCTGCGGCGGATGGAGCACCGGCTCCAGCTCCACCGGCTGCGGCGCACCCATGTCGTCCCCGACGACGAGGACTCGCTGCGCTGGCTGGCGCGCTCGCTCGGCTACCTGCGCGACCCGGTGGTGCGGCTGGAGAAGGAGTGGGGCCACCAGCGGATCGAGGTACGCCGCCTCCACGAGAAGCTCTTCTACCGACCGCTCCTCGACGCGGTCGCCCGGATCCCGTCCGGCCAGGCCCACCTCTCCGCGAAGGCCGCCGAGGAGCGGCTGACCGCGCTGGGCTACGCCGACCCCAAGGCCGCGCTGCGCCACCTGGAGGCGCTCACCACGGGCGTCTCCCGGCGCGCGGCGCTGCAGCGGGCGCTGCTGCCGGTGATGCTGCAGTGGCTCTCCGAGGGCTCCGATCCCGACGCCGGGCTCTTCGGGTTCCGCCGGATCTCCGACGCCCTCGGCGCCACGCCCTGGTATCTGCGCTCCCTGCGCGACGAGGGTCTGGTCGCGCAACACTTCGCCACGATCCTGTCCACCTCGCGCTACACCACCGCGCTGCTCGAGCGGGAGCCCGAGGCGCTGCGCCTTCTGGGCCACGATCTGGCGCCCCTCTCCGCCGAGGCGCTGACCGACGAGATGGTCGCCCGCGCCGCCCGTCGCCGCACCACCACCTCCGCCGAGGAGGCCGTACGCCACATCCGGGCGATCCGCCGTCGCGAGCTGTTCCGGATCTCGGCCGCCGAGCTCCTCGGTGAGGCCGACATCGACACCATCGGGGCGGCGCTCTCCCGGCTGACCGACGCCACCTTGGAGGCCTCGCTGCGCACCGTCGTGGCCGAGGAGGTCGCGCGCCGCGAGCTCGAGAAGGCGCCGACCCGGATCGCGATCATCGCGATGGGCCGCTACGGCGGGTTCGAGCTCTCCTACGCCTCCGATGCCGACGTGCTCTTCGTCCATCAGCCCGTCGAGGGTGCCGATCCGGGAGAGGCGACCCAGTTCGCGCTCAAGGTCATCGCCGACCTGCGCCGGCTGCTCGCTCTGCCGGGCGCCGACCCGCCACTGGAGATCGACGCCGACCTGCGCCCCGAAGGGCGCCAGGGCGCGCTGGTGCGGACACTGCCGGCGTACGCCTCCTACTACGCCAAGTGGTCGGGCATCTGGGAGTCGCAGGCGCTGCTGCGTGCCGACGCCGTCGTCGGCGACCAGCAGGTGCGCGATGCGTTCACCGAGATGATCGACCCGCTGCGCTACCCCGAGGGTGGGCTGAGCGAGGACGACGTGGTCGAGGTGCGCCGCATCAAGGGCCGTGTCGACCACGAGCGGCTACCACGCGGCGCCGACCCGAACACCCATCTCAAGCTCGGCCGCGGCGGGCTTGCCGACATCGAGTGGACCGTCCAGCTCCTGCAGATGCGGCATGCGTACGCCGTCCCGGGGCTGCGCACGCCACGCACCGTCGAGGCGCTGCAGGCCGCCCGCGACGCCTCGTTGATCGAAGCCCACGACGCCGAGACGCTCATCGAGGCGTGGCGGATGGTCAGCCGGGTCCGCAACGCGGTCACGCTCGCGCGTGGCCGTCCGGCGGACTCGCTGCCCGCCGGTCCGGTCGAGCAGCACGCCGTCGCGGCCATCCTCGGCTATCCGGCGGGCGCGACCGACGAGCTGGTCAACGACTACCTGCGGATGACCCGCCTCGCCCACGGTGTGGTCGAGCGCGTCTTCTGGGAGTGAGCGCTACAGGTTGTTGTCGTTGCGCGGCGGCAGCCAACCCGGCGTGCGCTGCGGCCGGGCCTGCTGCGGCTGGGCCGGCGGCTCGTTGCCGGTCTCGTCGGCGGGCTGCCCACCCTGGGGCCTGAAGAAGTCCGGCGGCTGCTCCGAGCCGCTGTTGGAGGCCTGCTGGGCGTAGGGCCGGGGCGTCCAGCGTCCGTTCTGCGGCCGCAGCTGGGTCGGACGTTGCGGCCGCTGGGCGAACGCGTTGCCGATGCCTTCGCCCACCGGCTGACCGTTGGGCTGCCCCGCCTGCGGGCTGCCCGAGGCGGCGGGCTGCCGCGTCGGGAGCGGCTGCAGTGGCTGGTGCTGCGGCTGCTGCAGCTGTGACAGGGCCGGCTGCTGGCCCGTGATCGGCTGCGGGCCGGTGTTGTACTGCTGCGCCATCGCCGGCCGCTGCGGCATCATCGCGTGGGCGCCGGAGTCGGAGGTCGTCCGCGTGACCGGCGTCCACGGGTCCTCGAGGTCGTCGTTGATGCCGGCGAACATGGTGGCGAACCCGATCACGATGAGCATGCCGGCCGAGATCGCGAAGATCGGCATGGCGAGATAGACCGGGTCCGCGCCGCTGACGTGCCCGAGCTTGTCGTCGGGAGAGCTGTGGATCTCGAGAGCGAGCATGCCGGTGTAGTGCATGACGCACACGCCGATGCCCATGATGACCGCGGCGCCCACGCGCATCAGCAGCGTGGTGACGTTGAAGGCGAAGAAGAGCGCGAGCGCCGAGGCGACCAGCGCGATCACGATCGAGAGGATGACGACCGGCGGCTTCCAGACCATCTGGGCGCTCATGTCCATCGCGTACATGCCGGTGTAGTGCATCGCACCCACGCCGGCACCGGTGACCAGGCCACCGACGATGTAGCCCGCGTTGCCGCGCATGGCGGTCGCGATGAGCATGCCGACCATCGCCGCGATGATCGCGACGGCGAGCGAGATGAGGGTGGTGCCGACATCGAGGGCGTACGCCACGTGGCTGTCGAAGGCGAGCATGCCGATGAAGTGCATGGACCAGATCGCGCCGCCGCCGATCGAGGCGGCCGCGCCGAAGAGCCAGAGCCAGGCGCCGGTGCCTGAGCCGCGCCGGCGAGCACGGGCCGCGCAGGTCAGACCGACCCACGAGCCGAGTACGGAGATGATGAACGACATCGCGACCAGGGGTTGACTGAACGCCCCGATCGTGACTTCCTCGATGCTTGTCACGCTGCTTTGACTTCCTCTCGTTCCTCGCCGGACGGGGTGTGGGGGATCGGCGAGGTAGATCTGGAAACATGCGTGGATGCCCCTAGGGGTATCCGGATGCATCCATAGCGGGCAATGGTGCCGTTGTCGCGCAGGTCACAGTAGAGGAACAGGTCCCCTATTTCCACGTGGGGGGTAGGGTATCTCCGCTATGGCCGACGATGTATATGTGCTCGAGCTCGACGAGATGCAGCAGTCGGCTGTCGATCTGGGGGATCCGACCCGCCTCGTGTTCGACTACATGAGGCGTATCGGCGATGTTATCGACCGACTGCCTCCAGGGCCAGTGCGAGTTCTGCACATCGGCGGTGCCGCGATGACGCTGGCGCGCTACGTCCATGCGACCCGGCCGCGCTCCTCGCAGATCGTGCTGGAGCCGTCGGTCGAGGTCATCGAGCGCGTACGCAGCGAGGCGCCGCTCCCGCCGCGCAGCGGCATCAAGGTGCGCCCCGTCGACGGGAAGAGCGGCATCGGAGGCGTGCGCGACGGCTTCGCCGATCTGGTGATCCTCGACGCTTTCGACGGCGGTCGCACCCCGGCCGAGCTCACCTCTGCGGCCTTCGTGGAGGACGTACGCCGCGTGCTCGCGCCCTCCGGTGTCTTCGTCGCCAACCTCGTGGACCGGGCGCCGTTCCCCCAGGCGCGTGACTTCGTCGCGGCGGCCCGAGACCTCGGCGACCTGGTCGTCGGTGTCGAGCCGGCGACCATGAAGGGCCGCCGCTCCGGCAACCTGGTCATCGTCTGTGGCGCGGTGCCGGAAGCGCCGTTCGGGTCGCCCTCGCCGATGGAGTACCGCATCTTCACCGACCGCGCCGTCGCCGACTCCTTCGGCGGCGGGACGCGCCGCTAGGCTGAGGTTCATGTCGATCGAGCTGGCCCGCACGCACCTGGACCGATTCGGACGCGGTGGAGACATCATCGAGTCGGTCGAGTCGAAGGCGACCGTCGAGCTCGCCGCGGCCGCCCTCGGTGTCTCGCCGGCGGAGATTGCCAAGACCATCAGCCTCTACACCGAGGACCGAACCGCCGCGATCCTGATCGTCGCCGCCGGCGACGCCAAGATCGCCAATGCGAAGTTCAAGGCCCACTTCGGCACCAAGGCGCGGATGCTCGTGGCCGAGGACGTGGAGCCGATGACCGGCCACGCGATCGGTGGCGTCTGCCCGTTCGGCAACCCCGCGTCGGCCGAGGTCTGGCTCGATGCCTCGCTGAAGCGCTTCGACATGGTCTACCCGGCCGCGGGCAGCGCCAACACGACCATCGCGCTCACCCTCGGTGACCTGGAGACCATCAGCGAGGCCCGGGGCTGGGTCGACGTCACGAAGCTTCCCGAGACCGTCTGAGCGATCTGGTCTCCCCAAAAGGGGGACGGCCCCGCCCTGCCGAAGC
>NZ_JBHVGB010000088.1:0-22812 GCF_042801335.1 Nocardioides sp. NPDC057577
CGTTAGAACGAGCCGACTCGGGCATCAGGTCAGGGTGCGGACGAACGTCACCGGCATCGAGGTCGGGTAGCGGTAGGAGAGCGAGTCGGTGTTGCGCTCGACCTGGTCGGCGGGCACCGCGAGGGAGACCTCGGGGAGGCGCTCCAGCACGGTGCGTACGGCCGCCTGCACGATGATGGTGCCCGGCCGCTGGGCGGGGCAGGAGTGGGGGCCGGCGCTCCACGACATGTGGGCGCGGTTGCCGATCTCCAGCCACGGGTCGCCGCCGGTCATCATCGGGTCGACGTTGGCCGCCGCGATGCACGGCACCACCGCGTCGCCCTTGCGGATCAGCTGACCGCCGAGCTCGACGTCGCGCAGCGCGAACCGCGGGGTGATGTTGTAGCACGGCGGGTCGCGCCACATGACCTCCTCGATCGCCTGGTCGACGTCGAGGCGGCCGCCGCGCAGCCGGCCGGCGAAACGCTCGTCGGAGAGCATCAGCAGCAGGGTCTGGGTGATGGTCGCGATGGTCAGCTCGTTGCCGGCGATGATCATCACGATCATCGCCTCCATGACCTCGTTGTCGTCCCACAGGCCGGGGTCGTCGATCAGGTGCGAGGTGAGGTCGTCCTGGGGGTCCCGGCGGCGCTTGGCGATGTGGTCGACGATCTCGACGGCGAGCTCGATGACCCCCTCCTGGGCGAGCTGGCCGCCGCCGAGAACCTTGTGGGCCGCCTTGCGCATCGAGTCGCCCACCTCATGACCCATGCCGAACATCGCGGCGACCGAGAGCAACGGGATCAGCACGGCGTAGTCCTGGACCAGGTCGGCCTCGCCGCGTTCGAGCATGTCGTCGACGAGGTCGTTGCAGATGCTGCGTACCTTCGCGGCGTAGCCGTGCTCGTCGACCCGCGAGAGGGCCCGGTCGACCGGCGAGCGCAGCCGTCGCCGGAGCTCGCCGTCGTTGTGGAAGGAGTTCTGCCGGGTGGTCACGAAGGGGTAGATCGGCATGTCCGGCAGGATCTTGCCCTCCTGCACCGCGCTCCAGTTGTCGCCGTTGCGGGAGAAGACCTCTTCGTTGCGGATGACCTCGCTGAACTCGGCATATCCCATCGCGAACCAGACGCGTACGCCGGGGGAGAGCTCGCCGGGGGCGACTGGACCCCACTCGGCCCGGAGCCGCTGGTGCACCTGCCTCGCCCGAGGGCCGACGGTGTCGGGTGCCTGGATCAGGTCGGTGAGGTCGGCGAGACGTACGGTGCGGGTGGGAGTCATCGCGGGTGCCTGTTCGGGTCGTGTGATCGGGGCGAGTGATCGGGTCAGTGCGTCTTCAGCGCGTGGCGCACGAGCGCGGCGAGCGCACGGGCGCAGGCGTTGCGGTTCTTGGCGTTGCACACGACGATCGGGGTCTCGTCATCGAGGTCGAGCGCCGTGCGGATCTGGTCGGGCTCGTAGTTCGGCGCGCCGGGGAACTGGTTGATCGCGACCACGAACGGCAGGGACGTACGCGTCTCGAGCTGGTCCAGCACCTCGAAGGAGTCCTCGAGGCGGCGGGTGTCGACCAGGACCAGGGCACCGGCGGCGCCCTCGGCGAGGCCTGACCACAGGTCCCAGAAGCGGCGCTGCCCGGGGGTGCCGAACAGGTAGAGCGCGATCTCGTCGGTCAGGGTGATCCGGCCGAAGTCCATCGCGACCGTGGTCGTCGTCTTCTCCGGGGTCGCCGCGATCTCGTCGATCCCCTCGCTGGCCTGGGTGATCGACTCCTCGGTCCGCAGCGGCTCGATCTCGCTGACCGAGCCGATCAGCGTGGTCTTGCCGACCCCGAAGGAGCCGACCACCAAGATCTTGACCGACTCGACCACCGTCGGCGCTAGGTAGCGGTTGTCGTCAGAGGTGGTTGAGAGCATGCAGGACTTTCTGGAGGGTTTCGCGGGAGGGGCCGGTGGCGGTGTCGCTGTCGGGGCGTACGCCGATCAGGCCGGCGTCGATCATGTCCGAGGCGATCACGGCCAACACGCTGACCGGCTGGCCGAGATGGACGGCCATCTCGGCCATGGAGATCACGCCGAGGCACTGGGAGAGGACCTCGCGCTCCTGGCGGCCGACCTCCGCGGGGGCCGCAGCCGGGCTGGTGTGGCCGAGCAGCAGCGTCGCCGGCGTCAGCCGGTGGGTCGGGCGGGCACGACCGCCCGTCCGGACGTAGGACCGGATCGGGTGGTCGACGTAGTCGTCAGCGGCGTCGGGCATCGGCTCGGATCTGCTCAGACCGAACGTCTCGGGGTGCTCATCGCGCGCTCCCCGATCATCAGCACGGTCGCCTGCATCTGCTGGGCGACCAGCGCCGGGTCGATGCTCATCTCGGTGACCACCGCGAGGCGGGAGCCGTCGCCGGCGCCACGGATGAACAGGAAGCCGCCGTTGAACTCCACCATCACCTGACGGGGGTGGGCATCGGCGCCGAACTGGCGGCTGATCCCGTGGCCGAGCGAGGTCAGTCCGGCGCACGCCGCGGCCAGCTTGTCGGCCTCTTCGCGCGGGGTGTGGCTCGTGCGGACCCGGACGAGCCCGTCGGCGGAGAGGACCACGACATGACGTACGCCGCGTACTCCCGCGACCAGCTCCAGCATCCAGCTGTTCTCATCGGTCATGGTTCCTCCAGTGGTTCTCGGGTGCGGAATCGGTCTCCGCGGCGGTGCTGCCGTCCATGCGGTCGACGGCCTGGTGCGGGATGGTCGTGCCCGTCGCGGGCGTGACCGGGGTGCTGAGGAAGCTGCTCATCCAGGCGCCGGCCTGCTCAGCGGTCGGCTCCGGGCGCGCCTGGACGGGGTGGCTCACGGCCTGTTGCTGTCCGGTCGCAAAGCGCTGGCCGCGCTTCGAGCGGCGTTGCGGCAGGCCGTCGGAGGTGAACAGCGAGGACTCGCGCTGCTGGTGGTCGGGGACGGGATCGGGTGCCTCCGCGGTGGTGTAGACCGGCCAGGCCGGCGTCGTCGAGGCCGGTGGTGCCTTCGGCGCTCGTGTCAGGAGCGAGGAGGGGACCGGGGTCGAGACCGGCGTACGCGGCGCCACCTGCTCCGGAACGGCCGGGGTCAGCGAGGCCGTCATCGACTCGGGGACGAGGACGGCCACCCGCAGGCCACCGTGGACGGACTCGGTCAGATCGACGCGGAACCCATGTCGGCGTACGTAGGTGCCGACCACCGCCAGGCCGGTCTGCGGGATCTCACCGAGGTCGTGCAGGCGAACCTGCCGGGTGCCGGAGGCGATCTCGCGCATCCAGGCCAGGTTGGTCTCGTCCATGCCGACGCCTGCGTCGTCGATCTCGAGGGCAGCGCCGCGGCGTACGGAACGGATCGTGACCAGCACCTCCGTCGCGGGCGGCGAGGACTGGGTCGCGTTGGCGAGGAGTTCGGCGACGAGGTGGATCAGCGGCTCGACGTAGGCACCCTGGATCGCCACCGGCGGGTCGCCCTCCACCCGGACCCGGCGGTAGGCGGTGATCCGGCCGGCCGCGCCGCGTACGACGTCGGCGATCGCGAGCGGGTCGCGCCAGTGCTGCCCGGGCTGCTCCCCGCACAGCGTGGCGATGCTCTGCGCCAGCCGCGCCTGCTGCGCCGCCGCATGGTCGACCCGCATCCCCGCCTCGAGCACATCCGGCTCGGCCGGGAACTTCGCCACCATCCGCGTCGACTCCTCCTGGATCCGGTGCGCCGACGCCTGCACCTTGCGAGACAGCGACAGCACCGCCACCCGCATCCCGGCATCTCCGCCCCGCCCAGCCGTTCCTGCCGAGACGTCAGGTATGTCGGCCGAGACGGCAGGTACGTCGGCCGAAACGTCAGGTACGTCGGCCGAAAGGTCGTTTGCGTCGTCCGAGGTGTCATCGAGTGCCGTCTCGGCCGACGTAAGCGACGCCTCGGCCGACGGGGCTGACGCCTCGGCGGGGGCTGGGGTGCGGTCGTACGCCATCGCGGTGAGCCACAGGGTGAGGGCGACGACGGGTACGCCGGCGAGGATCCAGGGCCAGAACCACTGATCACCGGAGGTGGTGACGAAGATGACGGGGGAGAGCGCGACGAAGAGGACGATCGCGGTACTGCAGAACCATGGACCGGCTCGGTGGAG
This sequence comes from Nocardioides sp. NPDC057577, assembly GCF_042801335.1. Lineage (NCBI taxonomy): Bacteria > Bacillati > Actinomycetota > Actinomycetes > Propionibacteriales > Nocardioidaceae > Nocardioides > Nocardioides sp. NPDC057577. The sequence goes on from NZ_JBHVGB010000088.1 coordinate 4,105, forward strand.
TCGGGCCAGGAGTGGTCGGGTCATGTCAGGGCACCTGGTGTGGGGGTGAACAGTCAGGGCATGAACCCGCGGGTTCAGGGCGGTCTGGACGAATCCTGATCCAGTCCCCGGAGACCGGCGCACACACGCGCTCCACTTCATATCACCAACAGAGCGCTTGGTCACCTACCGCGGGTGATTTTGACCATATTTCGACGATGCATCCTCGACGCGGCCGGATCCGCCCGGGCGACTAAGGTGACGGGGTGTCACAAATGGGTCCAGGCTTCGGTGCGAGCGGCGGGGCGATGGGCGGCGGCGGAATCATGCGCAACCTGCGTGCCGACCGGACGGTTCTCCAGCGCGGGCTGCCGAAGGGCACGCTGAAGCGCGTCGTCTCCTACGCCAGGCCGCACCGGGCCCTGATCAGCGCGTTCCTGGTGTTCACGGTCTTCGACGCCGCGCTCGTCGTGGTGACCCCGCTGCTGACCCAGCGCCTCATCGACGACGGTGTGCTCGAGCAGAACGTCTCGCTGGTGGTGTGGCTGGCCCTTGCGATGGCGTTGGTGGCCGTGGTCGACATGGGATTCGGGATCGTTTCGGGCTGGCTCTCGACCCGCATCGGTGAGGGACTCATCTTCGACCTGCGCACCCAGGTCTTCGGCCACGTCCAACGCCAGTCGCTGGCCTTCTTCACCCGGGCCCAGACCGGCGCGCTGGTGAGCCGCCTGAACACCGACGTGCTGGGCGCACAGCGGGCCTTCACCTCGACCCTGTCCAACAGCGTCTCCAACCTGATCTCCCTCGTCGTGGTCGGCGCGGCGATGCTGGTGCTGTCGTGGCAGGTGACGCTGATGTGCGTTGCGCTGTTCCCGATCCTGTTCCTGACCTCGCGCTGGGTCGGCCGTCGCCTGGCCGGCCTGACCCGCGAGCAGATGGACGGCAACGCGGCGCTGGCGACGACGATGACCGAGCGGTTCAACGTGGGCGGCGCCCTGTTGCTCAAGCTCTTCGGCCGCCGCGAGGAGGAGGACGCCGCGTTCGCCCAGCGCGCCGATGTCGTACGCCGCCTGGGCATTCGGATCGCGCTGCTGACCCGCCTGTTCGGGGCGACCATGCAGGTGGTGCCGGCGCTGGCGACCGCGCTGGTCTACGGAGTCGGCGGCTGGATGGTGATCCAGGGCGACGTCACGCTCGGCACCCTGACCGCGCTCGGTCTGTTGCTGGTGAGGCTGCTGGGGCCGTTGCAGGCGCTCTCCAACGTACGCATCGACGTGATGACCGCGCTGGTCAGCTTCGACCGCGTCTTCGAGGTCCTCGACCTGCCTTCGCTGATCAAGGAGAAGCCCGACGCGGTCGAGGTGCCGGCCGACGCCGCGTCGGTGCGGTTCCGCCACGTGGCCTTCACCTACCCGCACGCCGAGGAGGTCTCGCTCGCCTCCCTGGAGACGATCGCGCGGCCGGAGAGCCGGGAGGTGCGCGAGGTGCTCTCCGACATCGACTTCGCGGCCGAACCGGGGGAGATGGTCGCCCTGGTCGGTCCCTCCGGTGCCGGGAAGTCGACGATCACCCACCTGATCGCGCGGCTCTACGACGTACGCTCCGGGGCGGTCGAGGTCGGCGGCCTCGACGTGCGCGAGGTGACCCTGGAGTCGCTGGAGGCCGCGGTCGGCTACGTCACCCAGGACGCCCACATGTTCCACGACACCGTGCGCGGCAACCTGCTCTACGCCCGCCCCGGTGCCTCCGACGACGAGATCTGGGCCGCCCTCGAGGCCGCCCAGGTCGCCGGGGTCATCAAGGGGCTCCCGGACGGTCTGGACACCGTCGTCGGTGACCGCGGCTACCGCCTCTCCGGCGGCGAGCGCCAGCGGCTCGCGATCGCCCGGCTGCTGCTCAAGGCACCCCACATCGTGGTGCTCGACGAGGCCACCGCCCACCTCGACTCCGAGTCCGAGGCCGCGGTCCAGACCGCTCTGGACGCCGCGCTGGAGGGACGTACGTCCATCGTCATCGCCCACCGGCTCTCCACCATCCGCGCCGCCGACCGCATCCTGGTCGTCGAGGACGGACGGGTCGTGGAGTCGGGCTCCCACGAGTCGCTGCTCGCCGCGGGCGGGCTCTACGCGGAGCTCTACGAGACGCAGTTCCGGCGCTGAATCGCCGAGTCGTCAGGTCCGGCCCCGGTTCAGCCGTCGAGCTTGGCCTGCAGTTCGTCAGCGGTGATCGCGTTTCCCTCCCTCCGGAGGGCGTCAACGAGCTGGTAGCCGGCGTTGCGCCAGAATCCGCTGCCTTCCTCGGCGTCGTCGAAGACTGGCTGGAGCTCAGTGCTCGGCACCGGGTCGCCGAGCTGCGCGCGATAGACGACGGCGTCGACCGCGTAAGCATCCTGACCGCTCTCGCGGTAGAGACGCTCAGCCTCGTGGAGAAGCCCGATGGCGACTTCGGTGCGTCCGGCGTGGTGAGCCGCGCGGGCGCCGTCCCAAGCCAGACCACCCAGCTGGAAGGTGACATAGGCGGGGTGAGCGCCGTCGTCGGCGAGGCGCGGCAGGAGCGCCTTGGCACGCTCGCGCAGCGCGCTGGAACGCTCCTCGTCGCCGGTCCATGAGGCACTGGTGGCAGCCCGCCGAAGGGTCAGGAGCTGTTGATTGCTGTCACCGGTCTGGTCGAAGAGTCGCGAGGCCAGCTCAAAGGCATCGGCCGCCTCGGAGTCGCGGTCGAGCCGGTCGAGCAGCTTTCCACGCCAATCGTGGAGCACCGCGCGGTCGGAGTTGGCGGTCTCGTCGGCCTGCTCGGGGTCGTTCGAGGCCAACAGCACCAGTCGGGTGGCGATGTGCTCGAGGGCGGTTTCAGGTTGGCCGAGCCGGTCGTAGGCGACCGCGAGGAGATGGTGGACGGTATGCCGCTCGGGGCCCTCGTCGGGGACGAGCCGGTCAGCCTCCTCACCCACGTGGGCGGCTTCCTCGTTGCGTCCGGCATCGAGCAGCGCCTGCAGGAGGTCGAGTGTCAGGTAGCCGTTGCGCATCCCGAGAGCGCCGCCCTGAGCAGCCGCCTCGGTCAGGTCGTCGGCTGCCCCTTCCTCAGCCTCTGGCTGGTGGTAGAGCCGGAACCGGCCTCGGTTCCACAGCGCTTGGATCTCGGCTGTGCCACCGGCCGATTGTCCAGCGGCGAGGGCCTGGTCATAGAGCGCGGCGACCCGGTTGATCCCGTCCTGGTGAGCATCGGGGTCGTGACTGTCCTCCGCCGCGTTGAGAACGACGGCCAGGGCCGCATCGGCGCGGATCTGCATGGTCCAGGCCACGTCGTCAGGGTGCCCACCTGCTTGAGCGTTCGTCCCGAGGACCTGCTCGACCTCGCCGGCCCGGTCGCACTGCATCAGGAGTACGCCGAGGCGGCCCGCCCACGCGAGGCGACGTTCGGAGGTGTCCTCGGTCATGAGCCGACGCAGCGGCTCCTCGCCGATCAGGGTCCCCTCGTCGGCCTGGTCGAGGTGGCCGAGGGCCGACCCGATCCGGCCACGGCACCGCAGCGCACGCAGATCATCGACGCCGTCGAGCAGCTCGAGCGCCTGTCGCCACAGCTCGACCGGCCCCTCCAGGCCATCTCGCTGAGTAAGCAGGCCGCGCGCCTCCAGCAGTCGGCCGGCCTGGTGCACGGTGCGGTCACCCTCGGCCACGTCGGCCTCGAACCGTTCGACCGCGAGCTCGGCGCCTTCTCGGTCCTTGACCATCCAGCGTGCGTCGAAATGGTCGAGCAGGCCGTCAGGAGTGAGGTCGTCGGCGGGAGCCTCGCTGAGGATCGGCTCGACGGGAGTAGTAATGGCCTTGCGCCGGATCTCGGCGGCCCGCCGGGCGGTCGCCGACAGCGGCAGTTCCTCGAGCCACGCCTCGGCACCGAGCGAGTCGTCGATCAGTTCGGAGACGTGGCTGTTGCCGTTTCGCGCGTCGAATCGGGCCGCCAGAGCGCGCGCCCGCTCTGACAGTTCGGCGGCCAGCTCGGCAGCTGGTCGGATGACGCCGTGGTCGCGGACCGCGGTGCCCTCCGGAAGCCGGCCAAGCGCATGGCTGGCGTGGGCAGCGAAGTGCATTTCCGCCGAGGGTGTGTCTGCGGCGTCCAGCCAGCCGACGTGTCGCTCGATGATCGCCAGTGCGTGACCAGCATTGCCGGTGCGGGCGAGGAACTCGATGTGGCGGCCGATCGAACCGAGCGAGCCGCGGTCGTTGCGCAGCGCCTGGTAGGCGCGGCGATGGGCCGAGGCGGCCTCGTCGAGACGGCCGGTGGCGACGTAGGCCGGCAGCAGATCAGTCATCAGACCCTGGGGCTGCTCAGAGCAGGACGCTTGACCCCTGAGCACCGGGTCGCCGATCCGGATCGCGTCCTCGTGGCGACCCACCCATGTCAGATAGTCGACCTCGGCCGAGGGTACGCAGGCCGCACAGTCGGACAGGTCGTCGCGTTGCGTCAGGCCCCACAGCCGGTGCTCCTCCGCGGCCTCCTCCCGCTCGCCGAGGTGTTGCAGGATCGCGAGCCGCAGCTGATGGACGGCGAACATGCTGTGGCCGCCGGCGCGGAATCGGCGCTCCATGTCCGCGAGCACCGCCATAGCCTGGTCCATCGGCACTTCCGGGAACAACGTGAGAGCCGCTGGTTGCCACTTCATCGCCCACAGGAACGAGTGGTTCTGGTCGGCGTAACGCGCTGGGTCACCGTCGAAGGCCGAGGTGCACCAAGCGAACGGGACGAATGACTTCAGAGTCTCGCCGCTGCGACGATATGCGTACGTCAGCTGGATCCGCGCCTCGAACGGCAGCGTCGACTCCGATGCCTCGGAGTCGGCCCGCTGGACGACCGCCTCTAGTGCCGCAGTGCGCGCGGCTCCGTACGGAAGGTTCTGGGCTTGGTGGAAGAGGTCGTGGAGATCGGTCACGGAGTGTCCTTGGTGGCGGAGGGGACGGCCTGCTCGAGCAGGCCGAGGAACGACCGGTTGACGAGGGCGGAGTCGGCCGGGCGGATCGGGTGGTGGCCGAGCATGAGCGCGTGTCCATAGAGCCCTTCGACAGCCAGCCCCACGACACCGTCGTCGGCGAGAGAGGAGAGGCGGCGCACGAGAGGGCTCCGATGATTGAGAACCAGCTGTGGCTTGGATTCATCGTGGGTGTCGAGCGCACCGAGAACCCCCGCCCACAGCCCGTCGACCTTTTCCCGCGTGGCGCGCAGTTCGGCTGCGAAGGCCGCGGAGCGGTCCACGAGGTAGAGAACCGGCAACGTGGGCGGGTCGAAGGCGCGCACAGCCACCTCGCAGCCTACCGGCGCGAGCGCCTTCTCCGCGGCGGCGACGAACGGCCGAAGATCCAGCTCGGTCGCTGGATCGAGCGCCTCGAAGGCGGTGGCCAGCTCGGTCGGGTCGAACCGGGCGACGATCACGTCGGGATGCACAGACGCAAGTCGTTCGAGAAGGTCGGCGTCATAGGTGTAGCCCGCATCGACGAGGAGCATCCCCTGTGCGGCCGCCACACCCGCGATCTGGCGGAACTCGTCGACCGAGGCTACGTAGCGGATCTCCGCGGCGCGCTCGCGGACCTCATGAAGGGTCATCCTGCCCTGGTTGGTCTCGAAGGGAATGAACCGCTCGACCAGTTCCATCATCGCGTCGTCGTGCAGGGCCAGCGCCTTCACGCCGAGCTGATGGATGCGGAGGAAATCGCTGAGTCGCCGGGGATCGGTGGCACCCAGCCGTACGAGCCAACCTCGTAGCTGCTCGGCCAGCGCCTCCTTGGTCTCCTCCAGATGGGGGCTGTCGTAGAGAGCCTCGCGGCTCGCAGTCGGGCGTAGCTCGGAGGTATCGATCAGACAGCGCACGAAGAACGCCCAGTCGGGCAGCAGTCCTTCCAGGCTCTCGGAGAGCAGCATCCTCTTCAGGTAGACCCGGTGGGTGGCGCGCTCAGCGGGGTTGGCGGGAAATGGGAGCACGAACGCGACCCCGTCGAGGCCGGCAGCGGGCACCTTCAGGTCGATCACGTCGAACGGTGTGAACCCCAGCTCGTCCTGGGCATAGCCGACCAGACGGGCCTTGCGCTCGCCGCTCGTCCCGGCAGGATCCCATGGGGCCACGCCGTCACTGATCGGCTCGTCATCGACGGTGATCGTCACAGGCAGCATGGAGCCGAAGAAGAGTGCCAAGTCGCGTACGGACTGGGGGTCGACCCACTGCTCGGCGCCCTGCCTCGCGGTCAGCGAGACGGTTGTCCCGACCTCGTCGCGCTCAGGTGCCTCGGTCACGGTGTAACGGCCGTCGGCCGTCCCGACCCACAGGGTCGTGGACCCGTTCGCTGCCCTCGTCGTCACCGCGATCTCGTCGGCGACCATGAAAGCGGAGAGCATGCCGATCCCGAACTGGCCCAAGAACTCTTCCCGAGCGAAACCGATCTCGTCGCGCTTGGAGCTGCGACCGATGGTGGCGAGCAGCTCAGAGACCTGATCGACGGTGAGTCCGATGCCACTGTCGCGCACCTCCAGCCCGCCGGCGAACGTCCGGATGCTGATCTCCGCTGGTGCGTCCGGGTCTTCCAGCTGACGAGCCGTGATCGCGTCTTCGGCGTTCTGGAGAAGCTCGCGGAGGTAGACGCGCGGGCTCGAGTAGAGGTGGTGGGAAAGTAGATCGACGAGTCCGTGGAGATCGACCTGGAAGTTCCGTGCTTCTGACACAGCGTGCAGAGTAACCGAGGCCACCGACATGCTGGAGGGGGTTTATCGGCGGGCTTCCCGCTCCTTCTCGTACGCCGCCTGGTAGGCCGCCTTCACGGCCTGCTTCTGGGCGAGCTTGGCCGCTTTCTTGCGGGCACGCTCGTCGTTGTGGCCGTCGTCGGCGGCGGTGTCATCGTCTTGTGCAGGGGCGTCCTGGCGCTGAGTGCGCCGCTCGTCGTACATCAGGTAGAAGAACCCGGCGATCGCGAGGATGCCGAAGAACCACCACTGCAGTCCGTAGAAGAAGTGGGGGCCGTTGTCGAGCTCGGGCAGGTCGGCCGGGCGCAGTTGCGTGGCGGGCTCGGGGGACTCGGTGTCGAGGTGGAGCCAGCCGGTCAGGAGCGGTTCGTCGACCACCTTCGCGACCTGGGTCGAGGAGAGCGCGCGGGTGGCGTGGTAGCCGTCGACTTGGGCGACGTCGGTGGAGTCGCCGGTGCCGTCGGCGCGCACCCAGCCGGTGATCGTGACCTCACCCGAGGGCGGTGCCGGGAGGTCCTCGAACTCGTCCTGCGACTCGGTCTGGAGCCAGCCGCGGTCGACGAGCACCGCGCTGCCGTCGGCGAGCACCAACGGGACGACGATGTCGACACCCTTCGCGTCGTCGGGGGTGCGGTAGCGCCAGACGATCGTGTCGTCGACCGCGTACGTCCCGGTCGCGGTCACCCGCCGCCACTCGTCCTCCTCGGAGACCTCGCGGCCTGGGGCCAGCACGTCGGAGACGGGCGACGCCTCGGCGTGCTCGTTGGTGCGGACGATCTGGTTGCTGGTCTTGCGGTCCTCGAGACGGTCGAACTGCCACTGGCCCAGCCACCAGGTCCCGTAGGCCAGGATCAGCACGAACACCGTGAAACCGGCCCAGCGTCGGCTGAGCAGGAAACGGAACGAACTCACCCGACGAGACTAACTGGCATGCGGTCCTCACTCACGATCCGGGTCCAGCCTGCCTAGACTGGTGTGATGACGACCTCCCCGACAGATCAGACCGAGCAGAGGCTCGTCGACCGGTTCGGCCGGGTCGCGACAGATCTGCGGGTCTCTCTGACCGACCGCTGCAACCTGCGGTGCACCTACTGCATGCCGGCCGAAGGGCTCGACTGGCTGCCTGGTGACGAGGTGCTCACCGAGGACGAGGTGGTCCGGCTGATCGGAGTGGCCACCGGTCACCTCGGGGTCCGCGAGGTGCGGTTCACCGGTGGGGAGCCGCTGGTGCGCCGCGGGCTCGTCTCGATCGTCGCGCGCACCCGGGAGATCGCTCCCGAGGCGGAGCTCTCGATCACCACGAACGCGCTGGGGCTGGCCAAGATGGCCGGGTCGCTCGCCGAAGCCGGGCTCGACCGGGTCAACGTGTCGCTGGACTCGATCCGGCCCGAGACCTTCGCGCAGATCACCCGCCGCGACCGGCTGGCCGACGTGGTCGCCGGGCTGGAGGCCGCGGCCGCCGCCGGTCTGGGCCCGATCAAGATCAACGCCGTCCTGCTGCGGGGAGTCAACGACGACCACGCCGCCGAGCTGCTCGGCTGGTCGGTCGAGCGCGGCTACGAGCTGCGGTTCATCGAGCAGATGCCTCTCGACGCCCAGCACGGCTGGTCGCGCGAGAAGATGGTGACCGCCGACGAGACCCTGGCGGCGCTGTCGGCGGCCTTCGAGCTGACGCCCGCGGAGGAGCCCCGCGGCAGCGCCCCTGCAGAGCTCTTCTACGTCGACGGTGGCCCGGCCAAGGTCGGCATCATCGCCTCCGTCACCCGCCCTTTCTGCGGCGACTGCGACCGGGTGCGCCTCACCGCCGACGGGCAGGTGCGCGACTGCCTGTTCGCGCGTTCGGAGTCGGACCTGCGTACGCCACTTCGTGCCGGCGCCTCCGACGCCGATCTCGCCGCCCGCTGGGTCACCGCCATGGCCGGCAAGCGCGCCGGTCACGGCATCGACGACCTCGGCTTCCTCCAGCCCGACCGTCCGATGTCCGCCATCGGCGGCTGACCACCAGCCGAGGCGTCACCCGCGTCGGCCGAGTTGGCGCCGTGTTGACGCCTCGGCCGACGGGAGTGACGCCTCGTCAGGTGCCTACGCGGTCCAGGGCGTCCAGGACGAGGTCCCAATAGGCCTGTACGTCGAGGGTGATCGCGACTTGGGCGTTGGGCGGTGCGTCGAGGCGGCCGTGCAGGTCGACGACGGTGGCGCCGCGGGTCCAGCGGCCCTCGGTCTCGGCGGCCACGAACGACTTGTGCCAGGTGATCAGGCCGGGGTCGATGAGAGCCGCGATGGTGCATGGGTCGTGGACCGGGGGAGCGGCGAAGTCGAAGACGTCGGAGTAGGTGCCGCCGAAGAAGCCCATCAGGTCGGCGCACGCCCGGCCGACCGGATGATCCATGGCCCGCATCCGCGCGACGACGTCGGGGGTGGCCAGCGCCTGGTGGGACAGGTTGAGCCCGACCATCCGGATCGGGAGGCCGCTGGTGAGGACGAGGTCGAGCGCCTCAGGATCGGCGTAGGCGTTGAACTCGGCGGCCGGCGTGGTGTTGCCGCGCTCGGTCGAGCCGCCCATGAAGACGATCTCGGCGATCTTCGGGCCGACCTCGGGATGGTCACGCAGCAGCACCGCGATGTTGGTGATCGGTCCGGTGGCGACGACGGTGACGGGGTCCGGGGCGGCCAGGAGGGACGTACGCAGGAACTCGACCGCTCCGGCGGCGACCGGGGGAGCGAGCGGTTCGGGGAGGTCGGGACCGTCGATCCCGGTCGCGCCGTGGATGAAGTCGCCGATGTGGGTCTCGCCGGCCAGCGGCCCGGCGGCTCCGGTGGCGACCGGGACATCGGGCCGCTGCGCCAGCGCCAGGATCCGCTGGGCGTTGTAGGTCGCCTTCTCCACCCGGCAGTTGCCGAACGTGGTGGTGATGCCGAGCAGGTCGATGTGCGGGCTGCCCAGGGCCAGCAGGATGGCGATGGCGTCGTCGTGGCCGGGGTCGCAGTCGAGGAGCACAGGGATCGGGTTCAACGCACGACCTCTCCGGGGGAACAACTAGTGAGGGACGACGTCCTTGAGGAATCCGCGCGCTCCCAGGAAGTCACTGAGCGACTCCTTGTGGGTCTCGCACGCGAGCCAGATCTTACGCCGATCGGCCGTGTGGATCTTGGGGTTGTTCCACTGCAGCTCCCACGAACCGGGGTCCTGGCAGCCCTTGGCCGAGCACAGGTCGGAGTCGAGCGCGCCCATCAGCGCTCGTCCTTCTCGTGGAGCTGCTGCTCACGTCCGCTCTCGAGCTGGCGGGGGCCGTAGGGAGAGTCCATCAGGTTCATCTCGTCGCTCTTGGTGTTGGTCGCGTTGGCCATGACGACCGCGACGTAGGGCAGGATCAGGGCCGCCGCGATCAGGATCGGCCACAGCCAGCCGATGCCGGCCAGACCGGCGATCACGGCACCGATGAAGCACAGCGAGCGGATCGACATCGAGATGGCGTAGCGCTTCTGGCGCATGGCGATGTCCTCGGCGCGGCTACGGCCTGCGGTGGTGATCCTGATCGGTTGTGCCTTGGACATACCGCCAGTCTAGGTCGTGGCCGATGGCCTCCGGTCAATGGTGCGGACCCGACAGGGGCGCTCCGATGGACTTTGGATGGTTCTCACAAGCAAATCCAAGACATTGGTCGTACGCCGAAGTAATCGCTACCGTCGCGCCTGTGACTGACAGTGAAAACCCCACAAGCAAGCTGCCCCGTTCGGTGCTTGTCACCGGCGGCAGCCGCGGCATCGGCCGGGCGATCGCCGAGGCCTTCGTGGCCAACGGCGACAACGTGGCCGTGACCTCCCGCAAGGGCGGGGCTCCGGAAGGGGCCCTGGACCTGGTGTGTGACATCACCGACCCGGCCGCCGTCGAGGAGGCGTACGCCGCCGCCGAGGCCGCCCACGGACCCGTCGAGGTCCTCGTCGCCAATGCCGGGATCACGAAGGACACCCTCGTGCTCCGGATGTCGGAGGACGACTTCACCTCGGTGATCGACACCAACCTGACCGCGTCGTTCCGGCTCGCCAAGCGCGCCTCGAAGGGCATGCTGCGGCTGCGCCGCGGACGGATCATCTTCATCTCCTCGGTCGTCGGGCTGCTGGGCAACCCGGGCCAGGTCAACTACGCGGCGTCGAAGGCCGGGCTGGTCGGCATGGCCCGCTCGCTCGCGCGTGAGCTCGGCTCGCGGGGGATCACCGCGAACGTGGTCGCGCCGGGATTCGTGGAGACCGAGATGACCGCGGTCCTGACCGATGAGCAGCAGAAGGCGATCACGGACCGGGTGCCGTTGGGGCGCTACGCGTCACCGGACGAGGTGGCCTCGGCCGTGACGTGGTTGGCTGATGCGGGTTATGTGACCGGGGCCGTGATCCCGGTCGACGGCGGACTTGGAATGGGGCACTGATCATGGGTTTGTTGGACGGCAAGACTGTTCTCGTCGCAGGGGTCACGATGGACTCCTCGATCGGCTTCGCGGTGGCGAAGGTGGCCCAGGAGCAGGGCGCCCGCGTCCTGATCTCCAACTTCGGCCGCGCGCTGTCGATCACCAAGCGGATCGCGAAGCGGCTCCCCGAGGAGCCGCCGGTCCTCGACCTCGACGTGACCAACCAGGAGCACCTCGACGGCCTCGCCGACGCGCTCCGGGCCGAGGGCGTCGAGCGGCTCGACGGGGTCGTGCACTCGATCGCGTACGGCAACCCCGAGACGCTCCTCGGCGGCAGGTTCCTCGACGGCCCGTGGGACGACGTCTCCCAGGCGGTCCAGGTCAGCGCCTACTCGCTGAAGTCGCTCGCGATGGCGACCCGGCCGCTGCTGTCCCCTGGCTCGTCGATCGTGGGGCTGACCTTCGACGCGACGATCGCCTGGCCGGCGTACGACTGGATGGGTGTCGCCAAGGCCGCGCTCGAGTCGACCTCGCGCTACCTCGCCCGCGACCTCGGTCCCGACGGGATCCGCTGCAACCTCGTCTCCGCCGGGCCGCTCAAGACGCTTGCCGCCAAGGCCATCCCGGGCTTCGAGGAGCTCGACGAGGGCTGGGGCACCCGGGCGCCGCTGGGCTGGGACAACACCGACCAGGGCCCGACCGCGAAGGCCGTCTGCGCGCTGATCTCGGACTTCTTCCCGGCGACCACCGGCGAGATCATCCACGTCGACGGGGGCTATCACTCGCTGGGGGCGTGAGGTCATAGGGTTGCCCGCATGCGGACCCTTGTCATCATGCGGCACGCCAAGGCGGAGTCGTCGGCACCCACCGACTACGAGCGCCAGCTGACCGAGCGCGGCCATGCCGACGCGGTCGCGGCGGGGAAGTGGCTGGCCGAGCAGGGCGTGGTCCCGGACTACGCCCTGGTCTCGGCGGCCGACCGCACCACCCAGACCTGGGAGGACGTCGCGCTCGGCGCGTCGTGGGACCTGACGCTGGCCGAGTACGACCAGGGTCTGTACGCCGCCGGTACCTCCACCGCCCTCGACCTCGTCCGCGGCGTCGATGACGGCATCTCGACGGTCATGGTGATCGGTCACAACCCGACCGTGTTCTCGCTCGTGCAGCTCCTGGACGACGGCGAGGGCGACGACGAGGCCGGCAACGAGCTCGCCCTCGGCTTCCCGACCGCCGCCGTCGCCGTACTCACCTACGACGGCGACTGGTCCGAGCTCGACGAGGCCGAGGCTTCCGTCACCGCCCTCCACGTCGGCCGAGCCTGACCGCCGAGAGGTCACCCGCGTCGGGCGAGACGTCAGGCGCGTCGGCCGAGACGTCACGTACGTTGCTCGAGAGGTCACACTGCTGCCACCTCGGCCAGCGGGAGTGACGTCTCGACAGATCGGCTTGGGCGGGTACCCGGACTGAGTCTGAGGTTGTGCGGTCGAGACGTCACTCGCGTCGGTCGAGACGTCACTCGCGTGCCACTCGGCCGACGCGAGTGACGCCTCGGCCGACCTACGTGACGCCTCGGCAGGGTCTCAGATGAGGGGTGGGGCGGGGGTGACGATGCCGGCTTCGGCGTCGGCGGCCTCGATCTCCTCACGGGAGATCCCGAGGAGGTACATGATCGTGTCGAGGTAGGGGACGTTGATGGCGGTGCCGGCGGCGGAGCGGACCGCGGGCTTGGCGTTGTAGGCGATCCCGAGGCCGGCGGCGGCGAGCATGTCGAGGTCGTTGGCGCCGTCGCCGATGGCGACAGTGGCGGCCTCGGGGATGCCGATCTCGGCGGCGAACTCGCGAAGCGCGCGAGCCTTGCCGGCGCGGTCGACGACCTCGCCGACGACCTCACCGGTCAGCACGCCGTCGACGATCTCGAGCTCGTTGGCGCGGGCGTAGTGGATGCCGAGGTCGGCCGCCAACCGGTCGGTGATCTGCGAGAACCCGCCGGAGACGATGGCGAAGCGGTAGCCGAGGCGGCGCAGGGTGCGGACCATCGTCCGCGCTCCCGGGTTGAGCTGCAGGCCGGCGTAGACCTCGTCCAACGCGGTCGCGGGGACACCCTTGAGATACTTCACCCGCCCGCGGAGCGACTCCTCGAAGTCGAGCTCGCCGCGCATGGCCGCCTCGGTGACCGAGGCGACCTCCTTCTCGTAGCCGGCGTGGGCGGCGATCATCTCGATCACCTCGCCGTCGATCAGCGTCGAGTCGACGTCCATGACGATCAGGCGCATGCCGCGACGGACCAGATTGGCGGGCTGCACCGCGATGTCGACGCCCTGGGCGGCGGCCTCGGCCGCCAGCGTCACGCGCAGCTCGTCGGGAGCCGCACCGGAGACGTGCAGGTCGAAGGCGGTGACCGGGTAGCGGGCCAGCCGGATGATCCGGTCGATGTTGCCGCCGGCCGAGGCGATCGTGCGGGTCACCGACGCGAGCGCGGCAGCCTTCAGCGGCAGGCCCAGCACTGTCACCCGGGCGCGGTCGGCGGGCTCCCGCGGGGTGTCGCCGACGCCCTCCTCGATCTCGACGGTCATGTCGAGAGCGTGGGCGGTCTCCTCGATCGCGTGCTTGAGCGCGTCGGTGCTCGCCGCGTCGGCCGGCGCGGTCACCAGGAGCCCGAGCACGAGCCGCGCCCGCAGCACGATCTGCTCCAGGTCGACCACGTCGACCCCCGCCAACGCGAGCGTCGCCAGGGTGGCCGAGGTCAGCCCGGGACGGTCGTTTCCGGCGAGGGTGATCAGCAGAGTGTCGGGACGGCGCTCGAGCGCGTCGAATTCCTCGGTCATCGCTGCAAAGCCTAGTGGAGCCGGCCCCCGCGTCTCAGTTCGGCGGCCACACCTCGGGCGATCCCGCCGCGGTGAGCGCCCTCCGTGCCGCACGGTCGAGGCCGACCAGCGCCTCTCGCCGCCGGAGCATCTCCGAGGCGGACACGGCGCCGCCGTCGTCCTCGAGTGCCACCGCGACGATCTCTCGGGCCTGTACGCCACGAGCAGCGAGCTCCACGCACCGCGGCGGCACGCCGGGAGCCCCGGCCAGGGAGGGCCGGTGACGAAGGTTCATCAAGCGGTCGGCGACCTCGGGCCGCCACCGGGCGACGTCGAGCTCGGCGAGCGCCGTCGAAGACTCGCTCAGCGCGAGCCGCAGCGCACGGTCGGCCTCACCGACGTCGGGCAGCTGACGTCGGGAAGCCGCGTACGCCTGCCACTCGACGACCGCGCCGACGCGGACCGGAACGAGCCCGATGCCGGCGTCGCACACCGCCGCCTCCCCGGCCTCCATCGCGGCCGAGTTGAAGGCCCGCGGCCCACCCAGCCCGACCGGGTCGCCCTCGGCCGGGAACGCGACCCCGACACCGGTCGCCCCCTCCGTACGCAGCCGTCCCATCCCGCTGACCAGGGTGTCCGCGACCCCTTCGGTGCCACCGAGCCCGAGCGCGGCGAGCCCGCTGACGGTATGGGTCGCATCGGGCCCGATCACCGCGTCGAGCACCAGGTCGGTGACCGCCTCACCGCGCAGCCACGCAGTCACCCACCAGGCCAGCCGCAGTGTCTCCGGCGTGGTCTCCAGCGACTCGGATTCGTCAACGCTCACAGGCGCCTACCCTAACCCCGAGCCGGCCAACCCCTGCCGATAGATTTGCCGCCATGGCAGCCGTGCTGGAGTTCACCGACGTCACCGTACGCCGCGGGGGCAACGCCCTTCTCGACTCTGTGAGCTGGGTGGTCGAGGAGGATGAACGCTGGGTCATCCTGGGCCACAACGGCGCCGGTAAGACCACGCTGCTCCAGACGGCCGCGGCCCAGCTCCACCCGACCTCAGGCGTCGTGAAGGTGCTCGGCGAGCAGATCGGCCGCATCGACGTCTTCGAGCTGCGCCCGCGCATCGGCCTCACCTCCGCGGCGCTCGCCGACCGGATCCCGCGCCACGAGCTCGTCCGCGACGTCGTGGTGAGCGCCTCCTACGGCGTGGTCGGGCGCTGGCGTGAGCACTACGACGACCTCGACCACGACCGTGCCCAGGCACTGCTGATCGAGGTCGGCATCAAGCACCTCGGCGAGCGCCGGTTCGGCACCCTGTCCGAGGGCGAGCGCAAGCGCGTCCAGCTGGCCCGCGCGCTGATGGTCGACCCCGAGATGCTGCTCCTGGACGAGCCCGCCGCCGGGCTCGATCTGGGCGGTCGCGAGGACCTGGTCTCGACGCTGTCGACGCTTGCCTACGACCCCGACAGCCCGGCGACCGTGCTCGTCTCCCACCACGTCGAGGAGATCCCGCCCGGCTTCAGCCACGTGCTGATGATGCGCTCCGGCCGGATCACCGCCCAGGGGCTCATCGAGGACACCCTGACCTCGGCCAACCTCTCCAAGACCTTCGGTATGCCGCTCGAGCTCGAGGCCAGCGAGGGCCGCTTCTGGGCCAAGCGTCGCGCCCGTCACACCCGGTAGACCGAACGTTAAGAAGTCGGTACCCGAACGTCCCCACAACGCATGGCCCGTCTGGATAGGGTGACGCCCATGGACTGGCAGGACTGGGACTGGGCGATCTGGACGGCACTCGGAGCGCTGCTCGTCGTCGGAGAGCTCTTCAGCCTCGACCTGATCCTGCTGATGCTCGCCACCGGCGCCTTCGCGGGTGCCTTGACCGGCGCGTTCACCGACAGCTTCGTGATCCAGGCGATCGTCGCTATGGCGGTCTCTGTCTCCATGCTCGCGGTCGTACGCCCGGGGTTGGCCAGGCGGCTCCACAACGGCCCGGAGATCCAGATCGGCGCGCAGAAGCTGATCGGTGTCCGGGCCATCGCGCCCGTCGAGATCAGCGCCCACAAGCCTGGGCAGCTCAAGCTCGAGGGCGAGCTCTGGACCGCTCAGCCCTATGACGAGACGCTCGTGATCGCGGCCGGCACGCCGGTCGAGGTGCTCGAGATCAGAGGAGCGACGGCGTACGTCCATCCTCTTCCGGAGCTCGGGACTCCGTAGCTTCCGGGCAACCTGACGCACAACGAACAGACAAGGACTGATTGGCAATGGGTGGCATCATCCTGGCCCTCCTGGTCATCTTGGCGGTGCTGGTGATCACCACGCTGGCCAAGACGATCAAGATCATCCCGCAGGCGCGGGTCGGCATCGTGGAGCGCTTCGGCAAGTTCCAGTCGAAGCGTGACCCCGGCCTGAACGCGGTGATCCCGTTCGTCGACAAGGTGCGCTACATGATCGACATGCGTGAGCAGGTCGTCGCGTTCGCACCGCAGCCGGTGATCACGGAGGACAACCTGACCGTCTCGATCGACACGGTCATCTACTTCCAGGTCAACGACCCGGTGGCGGCGACGTACGAGATCGCCAACTACATCCAGGCCGTCGAGCAGCTCACCATGACCACCCTGCGCAACATCGTCGGTGGCATGACCCTGGAGGAGACGCTGACCAGCCGCGAGCAGATCAACTCCGGTCTCTCGATCGTCCTGGACGAGGCGACCGGTCGTTGGGGCATCAAGGTCAAGCGCGTCGAGATCAAGTCGATCGACCCGCCCATGTCCATCAAGGACGCGATGGAGAAGCAGATGCGCGCGGACCGCGACAAGCGCGCCGCGATCCTCACCGCCGAGGGTCAGCGCCAGTCCGCGATCCTCTCCGCCGAGGGAAACAAGCAGTCCGCCATCCTCAACGCCGAGGGTCAGCGCGAGTCGCAGATCCTCGCGGCGCAGGCCGACCGGGAGGCCGCGATCCTGCGTGCCCAGGGTGAGGGCCAGGCCATCCAGACCGTCTTCCAGGCGATCCACGACGGCCGCCCCGACCAGTCGCTGCTGGCCTACCAGTACCTGCAGATGATGCCGAAGATCGCCGAGGGCGACGCCAACAAGGTGTGGATCATCCCGAGCGAGATCGGCGCCGCGCTCGAGGGCCTCGGCTCGACGATGAACAGCCTCAAGGGCATCCCGGACGAGGTCGAGGGCCCGGTCAAGCGCGTCGACATGGGCCCGGCCGAGCCGAAGCTCGACCTCGAGCAGTCCGCCGCGGCCAAGGCCGTCGAGCAGGCGCTGGCCGAGGCCAAGGAGGCCGAGGCCCCCAACCGGCCGAAGCCTCCTGCAGAGCCGACCGCCTAAGTGGATCCTCTTCAGTCCGCCCTCATCCTGATCGCCGGGGTGGGGGCGGGCACCATCAATGCTGCCGTCGGTTCCGGGACGCTGATCACGTTCCCGACGCTGCTGGCCTTCGGCGTACCGCCGGTCGTCGCCAACGTGTCCAACACGATCGGCCTGGTGCCGGGCTCGCTGGCCGGCGCCTGGGGCTACCGTCGCGAGCTCGCCGGTCAGCGCGGGCGGATCCTGCGGCTCGGGGTGGCCGCGCTCATCGGTGGCGCGGTCGGCGGGATCCTGCTGCTGGTGCTGCCACCGGGTGCCTTCGAGGCGATCGTCCCGGTGCTGATCGGGCTCGGGGTGGTCCTGGTGATCACCGGTCCGAGCATCTCCCGCTGGGTCGCCAAGCGCCACGGCGACGCACCCGCCGATGGCAGCGAGCGCTGGTGGGTCTGGCCCGCGATCGCGATGCTCGGCGTCTACGGCGGCTACTTCGGTGCCGCTCAGGGAGTGCTCATGATCGCGATCATCGGCATCGGGGTGGCCGAGTCGCTGCAGCGCCTCAACGCGCTCAAGAACATCCTGGTCGCCATCACCAACGGCATCTCCGGGCTCATCTTCGCCCTCGTTGCCGATGTCGACTGGAAGATCGCCGCCCTGATCGCCGTCGGCGCCACGATCGGTGGTCTGCTGGGTGCCAGGATCGGCCGCCGGCTGCCGCCCAACGTGCTCCGCGGTGTGATCGTCGTGGTCGGCATCACCGCGCTGGTCGCGTTCCTCATCGGCTGAGCCTGGGCTGAGTCTGCTGGGATAGAGCCATGGAGCTCTACGAAGCGATGCGGACCACCCATGCCGTACGCGACTTCACCGACGACCCGCTGCCCGACGAGATCCTCGCCAGGATCCTCGACAACGCCCGGTTCGCGCCCTCAGGCGGCAACCGGCAGGGCGCCCACGTCGTGGTCGTACGCAGCCAGGAGACCCGCGAGCGTCTGGTCGAGCTGACGGGGACGGGTGCCCGCAGATACCTCGCGCAGCAGCGGTCGGGGGAGATGCCGTGGAACACGGTGCACCCGACGGCGGTGACCGACGAGCAGATCGCCGCGACCCGGGTGCCGCGCGGGATGACCGAGCCGCTGCGTACGGCTGCGGTGGTGCTCGTCTTCCTCGTCGACCTGGCAGTGGTCGCCTCGATCGACTCGGAGCTGGACCGGGTGGGCGTCGTCTCCGGCGCCTCGGTCTATCCGCTGGTGTGGAACACGCTCCTGGCCGCGCGCAACGAGGGCTTCGGTGGGGTGATCACCACGATGGCGGTCGCCGAGGAGCCGGCGCTCCTCGAGCTGCTCGGCGCTCCCGAGGGACATGCCGTCGCCGCGGTGGTCCCGATGGGCAGGCCGGTCAAGCAGCTCACCAGGCTGCGCAGGCAGCCGGTCGAGGAGTTCGTCACCCTGGAGACGTACGCAGGGACACCGCTGAGAGACGACTGATGGC
>NZ_JBHVGB010000089.1:0-22571 GCF_042801335.1 Nocardioides sp. NPDC057577
ACATAGGTCGCGCGGGTGGACACCGGGGCGCCCGGACGCTGGACGTACGGCACGACCCGGAAGTCGCTGGAGAGCTCCTCGGGCGTGACCGTGACACGGACGTAGCCGCGCTGGCTGTTGAAGAACTTCAGGTGGTCGTTGGCCCGCAGCAGGGTCTCGCCGCCGGTGGTCATGTCGGCGCCGTCGCCGCCGCTGGCGATCGAGGTGCCGACGAACTCGCTGCCGACGACGGCCGACTCGGGGTCGTCGTAGTCGGCCAGCAGGTTGCTGGCGTAGTTGTGGTGCCGGTCGCCGGTGATGACGACGAGGTTCTCGACCCCGCTGGTCCGGGCGCCCTCGAGGAGCCGGTTGCGGTTGGCGATGTAGCCGTCCCACGGGTCCATGTAGAGAGTCTTCTTCTCGGTCTCGTCGAGGTCGGTCTCGGCCATCGGCGCCTGATTGGCGAGCACCTGCCAGCGGGCGGTCGACCGGCGCCAGTTGCGCTGGAGCCACCTTTCCTGGTCGAAGCCCATCATCGAGCGCGACGGGTCGTAGATGTCCGGCGTCAGCTCCGGGGAGGCGGGGTCGGACCCGTCGCCGTAGGCCTGGTCGTCGCGGTACTGCCGGGTGTCGAGCACGTTGAAGTCGACCAGGTCGCCGTAGCGCAGGTGCCGGTAGATCTGCATGTCCGGCCCCTCCGGCAGCGCGCTCGCCCGGAACGGCAGGTGCTCGTAGTAGGCCTGGAAGGCGGCCGTACGTCGCGGCATCCACAGCTCGCCCTGGGACTGGCTCCGCTCCTCGGGGGTCTCGTCGGCCCAGTTGTTCTCGACCTCGTGGTCGTCGGGCGCGACCACGAACGCGTGGGACTGGTGGGCGGCCATCAGGTCCGGGTCGGACTTGTAGAGGCCGTACTGCAGGCGGTAGCGCGCCAGGTCGAGGGTCTCCCCGGCGACGGCGGGGTCGACGGTGGTCTTGCGCCAGTTGTTCTCGGGCGTGACGCCGGACTCGTACAGGTAGTCGCCCAGATGGAAGACGACATCGACGTCCTCGTCGGCCAGATGCCGGTAGGCCGTGTAGAAGCCGTGGCTGTAGAGCGCGCAGGAGGCGAAGGCGAAGCTCATCTGCGAGAGCGAGGAGCCGTACGCCGGGGCGGTCCGCGTGTGGCCGGTCTGGCTGACCTCGCCGGCGGCCAGGAAGCGGTACCAGTAGTCGCGGCCGGGACGCAGGCCCCAGACCTCGGGGTGGACCGAGTGGCCGAAGTTCGGGGTCGCGGTGACGGTCCCGGCCTTCACGACCTTGCGGAAGCGGGGGTCCTCCGCGATCTGCCACCGGACCTTGACCGGCTCCTGCGGCATGCCGCCCAGGCCATCGGCGGCCAGCGGTTCGGGGGCGAGACGGGTCCAGAGGACGACGGAGTTGGGGAGCGGGTCGCCGGAGGCGACGCCCATGGTGAACGGGTATCCGGAGAGCGACGTGGCGCCCTTGACGGATACCGCGTCGGCGGGGATCGAGCCGGTGCCGAGCAGCATGGCTGCGGATGCGGCGAAGCCGGTCGTGGCTGTGCTGGAGAGGAGGGAGCGTCGGCTCAGCGAGTCGGGCAGGAGCATCGGGGGGCCTCCGAGAAGGGTGGAAGTGCTTGCCTCCACTCACTTCATCGGGGGCGCGTGAACTGCGCCCGACTCGTTACCGACTCTGTCGGGTCGGGTCGCCGACGGAACACGGACCGGCCGATGGCCGGTCCGTGAACGGGTTCACACCAGTCGGTTCACTCCGACTTGCCGCCGCCGAACATGATCTCGTCCCAGCTCGGGACCGAGGCGCGCTTGCGGCGCGCGGACGACTTCTTGGCCGGCTTCGGCTGAGCCTCGTCGGCCTGCTCGGGTTCGGCGGGTGCCTCGGCGGCCGCGGGCTCGATGACCGTCGGCTCGGGCTCGGGCGGGATCGGAGCCTGCTTGTCGGTCGGCGTCTCCGCGCCCAGGAACGCCTCGAGCGGGGTGTCGACATCGACCTGAGCCGTCTTGGCCGGCTTGGGCTCCTTGACCGGCTTGGGAGCCGGGGGAGGAGTGACCGGAGCCGGTGCCTCGACGGGCGGGACCGACGCTGCCGGAGCCTGTGCGGCCGGGGTCGACGGGGTCGAGCTCTGGGCGCGGCGACGCCGGGCGGCGAGCATGTCGTCGGTGATCGGCTCGGGCTCGGGCGCCGGGGCCTCGAGCTTCTCGCCGGTCAGCCAGCGGGCGTCGTCGTTGTCGATCTCGACGAAGTTGCCGGGGGCGTCGTAGGTCAGCTCGGCGATGCCGGAGCGCTCGGGGGTCTCGTACTCGCCGGTGAGCTTCCAACGCCCGTCAGGACGCCGGTAGGAGTCCCAGTTGACCGACTCGGGGTCGACGTACATCGTCTGGAAGTGGGCGCTGACCGCCTCGCCCAGGGTGCGGGCGGTGCTCGCGGCCTCACCGGGCCGACGGCGCACGGAAGCCTGCTGGGCGCGCTGTGCCATGTGCTCGCGCTCGGCGAGGACGGGACCGGCGAAGGCCAAGATCTTCTCGACCGTGGTGCCGGCGACAGCGGCGACCTCCTCGGCACTCTCGCCCGAACGGATACGGGTCTGAATGTCACGGGGCCGCAGGCTGCTGCTCGGGGTCTTGTTCACGGTTTGCTCCGATCGGCGGGTCGACACAGCCTCGAGTGCTGCACGGAGACGGTCGTCGATGTCGGCGGTGTATTCATGGTCCTCGTCGTCGACGAGAAGCATGCGTAAACCATCGTCACTGACCGAGATGAGCCGCAGAAGGACGGGACCAGCCTCATCCGGAGCCTGCTCTTCGAGCTGGCCCGGAGTCAGGGGCAATCCTTCGGCTGACATCCTCTTCTCAATTCTAGATACGGTTGTGACGACCCTACGCCACAGACCGGCATCGTATTGGGTGGCCGTGCGGCGTGGCCGTGGCATTTGGGGTTTTTGGGACGAACGAGGTGACCATTTGCAGGTGGAACAGACGCTGACCCTCCTTGTGCTCGACCTGGTCGGGTGCTTCGTCTTCGCGCTCTCGGGTGGCCTGATGGCGGTCCGCAAGGAGCTCGACATCTTCGGCGTGGTCGTCCTGGCCTGCGTCACCGGCCTCGGCGGCGGGATCATCCGGGACATGTCGATCGGTGCGACGCCGGTCGCCGCGCTCGCCGACTGGCGCTATCTCGTGGTGCCGATGGTCGCGGGTCTGCTGTCGTTCTACTTCCACCCCGCGCTGGGCCGGCTCGGGCCGCTGATCAACGTCTTCGACGCCCTCGGCCTGGGGCTGTTCGTCATCGCCGGTGCGGTCAAGGCGCTCGACTTCGGGCTCTCGCCGCTGTCCGCGGCGATGATGGGACTGGCCACCGGCGTGGGCGGCGGCGTGCTCCGCGACGTGCTCGCCGGTCAGGTGCCGATCATCCTGCGCCGTAGCGTCTTCTACGCCATCCCCGCCTTCGCAGGTGCGGCGATCGTGGCCTTCGGCCTGTTCCTCGCGCTGCCGCAGCCGCTGGTGATGGCCGCCGCCTTCGTCGTCTGCGCCGGCTGGCGGCTGCTGGCGATGTGGCAGCACTGGGAGGCGCCGTTGCCGCGAGGCTCCGCGTCGGTCTGAGATCTCGCCTACGGTATTCGATCCACCCGAAGGGTGAACGCTGCGCCGGGGTCGCGGCTCCTTGCAGGTAAGGCTAGCCTTACTCACGTGACGACGACCGACCGCCGCAACGACGACGCCGAGACGCTCGCCGACCTCCTGGGAGGCGCGCGAGGTGCGATCGACGCCACCGTCCCGCCGGTCGCGTTCGTGGCCGGCTGGCTGGTCAGCGGAGAGCTGTGGATCGCGACCGTGGTGGCGCTCGGGCTGGCCGCGATCGTCGCGCTCTGGCAGTGGCGCAAGGGCCGCAAGCCGCGCGCCGTGCTGCTGGGCGTGGCCGGGGTCGCGATCGCGGCGATGATCGCGCTGCGTACGGGGCGGGCGGAGGACTTCTTCGTGGTCCAGCTCGCCGCCAACGCGGCCAGCGCCCTGGTCTGGGTCGTCAGCATCGCGTTCCGCTGGCCGCTGCTGGGGGTCGTCGTCGGCCTCATCCTGCGCCAGCGCGGGGCCTGGCGACGCGACCCTGCGCTGCTGCGCGGCTACTCGCTGGCGAGCTGGGTCTGGGTCTGCCAGTACGTCATCCGGGTCTCCGTCTTCGGTCCGTTGTGGTGGTCCGGCGACGTGCTCGCACTGGCGATCGCCCGGGTCGCGCTCAGCTGGCCGCTGGTCGCGCTGTGCCTGCTGGTGAGCTGGGTCGTCCTGCGCCGCTCGCTGCCCGAGGAGCACCCCGGGCTGCGCCACCCTCAGGTCAGCGCGGCCTGAAGCAGGTCGTGGAGCCGCCGGGTGGCGCGCTGCTGATCGCCTTCGCGGACCACGAGCGCGAGACCGGCCCGCACCTCCGCGTCCACGATCCGGGTCGCGACCAGCTCGGTCCCGGCCGCCATCGACTCGGCCAGCACGCAGACCCCCAGCCCGCGCGCGGTGAGCCCGAGCAGCGTCTCCGGGTTGGACCCGGACAGGTCGACCTTCGGCGCCACGCCCGCCAGCGCGCAGGACTGCTCCAGAGCGGTCCGTACGCCCGTGCCCGGCGGGATGCAGAGCACCGTCTCCTCATGCAGGTCGGCGAGCCGCGGCCGGGCGCCGGCGAGGCGATGACCGGGCAGCGTGATCACCGCGAGCCGCTCGTCGCTGACGGACTCCGTGGCCAGGCCGTCGATGACGGGTCCCGCGTGCGAGATCAGGCCCAGGTCGAGCTCGCCGGCCAGCGTACGTCGTTGGAGGCGGTCCGAGGTGTCCTCGACGAGCTCGACGGTGACGCCCGGATGCTCCCGGTGGAAGGCCGCGACGGCGTCGAGGAAGCCGGGGATCGTGCAGCCGGCGATCATCCCGAGGCGTACGTGACCGTGGATCAGGTCGTTCAGCTCGTCGGCACTCTGCCGTACGCCCTCGATCGCCCGGATCGCGTCGCGGGCGCGGGGGAGGAGCGTCTGGCCGGCGCGAGTCAGACGTACGTTGCGGGGACCCCGGACGAGCAGGTCGTGGCCGAGCTCACGCTCGAGCTTGGCCAGCTGGGCGCTGATGCCCGACTGGCTGACGTGGAGGCGCTGCGCCGCGGCCGTGAACGAGCCGTGGTCGACGACGGCGACGAAGTAGCGGAGCTGTCCGATCTCCATAATCATTGATGCTAGCAACCAGCAGAACTATCTGTTTGAGTGTTCGCTGGATCCGGGTCAGGCTGGGTGGTGAAAGCCGAACCGACCTGAGGAGATCCCGATGACCGCATCCGCTGCCGAGCTCGCCGAGGCGTACTTCACCTCGTGGCAGGACCGCGACTTCACCCGCCTGCGCTCGCTGCTGGCCGACGAGGTGAGCTTCGCCGGTCCGCTCGCCACGATCGAGGGCGCCGACGGGTGCGTCGCCGGTCTCGAGGGCATGGCGCAGGTGCTCGACAAGATCGAGGTGAGGGAGCGGCTCGCCGACGGGCCGAGCGTGATCACCTGGTTCGACCTGCACACCACCGTCGCCGAGCCCGCTCCCACCGCCAACTGGATGCGCGTCGAGGACGGGCTGATCACCGAGATCCGGGTCGTCTTCGACCCGCGCGGGATCCTCGCCGCTCGCGGCTAGGCCGTCCGGGCGCGCTGCTCGGCGTCCCGCTGGGGCCGGGCGGTCTCGCGGATGACGTCGGCCACCAGATCGACCGTGACCACCTCGAACTCCCCGGCCGGCCGCAGGCAAAACTTCGAAAGGCCGCCTGATCTGCTTAACAGCAGGTCAGGCGGCCTTTCGAGGTGGTGCGTGATACTGGGTTCGAACCAGTGACCCCTTCGGTGTGAACGAAGTGCGCTACCACTGCGCCAATCACGCGTTGCGGGTGAAACATTAGCGCATGCGCTCGCGGGACCCACATTCGGGACATGCCAGGACCTAGGCTCGCGGCCACCGGGCGACACCCGGACCGACCGATCGAGGTAGTCCCAGACGTCCCGGCCCGTTACCGCTGGGTAGACGGGCTGGAACGTCTGGGATCACCTCGGCGGATGCCTTCAGTCGCCGCGGCCGGAGTCGTAGGCGGTCCACATCTGGGCGTAGATGCCGTCGGCCTCCAACAGTTCCTCGTGCGTGCCGGTCTCGGTGATCCGTCCGTCGGCCATGACCAGCACGCGGTCGGCGTGCTGGGCTTGCTGGAGACGGTGGGCGATGACGAGCCCTGTGCGGCCAGCGAGCACAGCGGCGGCGGCGGACTCGAGGCGGGCGGCGCCGCGGCTGCCGGACTCGGCGGTGGCTTCGTCGAGGACAAGCACGGCGGGGTCGGCGAGCGCGGCGCGGGCGAGCGCCACCTGCGCGACCTGCTCGGCGGTGAGCGCGTGGCCGAGCTCGCCGACGGAGGTGTGGATGCCTTCGGGCAGCGCCGCGACCCACTCGTCTGCACCCACCAGGCCCAACGCCATCGAGACGTCCTCGTCAGTGGCGTCCGCGCGGCCGAGGCGTACGTCGTCGACGAGCGGCCCCGCGAAGACGTGCACCTCCTGCGAGACCAGGACGACCGGGCGGGGGTGCGTGCGGGCGTACCGCTCGATCGGGCTCGCGCCGACGGACACGGCGCCCTCGTCGGGGTCGGTCAGGCCCGCGAGGATCGTCGCGAGCGTCGACTTTCCGGCGCCGCTGGGGCCGACGAGCGCGATCTGCTCGCCAGGGGCGACCTCGATGGAGACCTCGTGGAGCACCTCGTGGTCGCCGTAGCGGTGGCTGATCCGGTGGCCGTCGATCCTGCCGACGGGCTTCTCGGCGACGGGAGGGACCGACTTCAGGCCGCGGCCGGCCTCGATGACGCCGATCATCCGCTGCAGGCTCGCGGCGGCGGACTGCATCTCGTCGAAGCTGAAGATGATCAGGCCGAGCGGGTTGAAGAGCCGGTGGAAGTAGAGCGCGGCGGCGGTCACCGCGCCCACGGTCGCCGCCTCGGTCGAGACCAGCACGAAGCCGGTGGCGATGATCGCGCCGAGCCCGACGGCCTCGGCGATGTTCATCCACTTGCCCCATCCGGTGGCGAACCAGAGTACGTCGCGCGACAGCTTCCGCGCGCGGTCGGAGGCGGCGGTGATCGTGGCGACGTGGGCATCCTCGGCGCCGTAGGCGTGCACGGTCTGGCGGCCGTCCAGGGACGACACGAGCGCCTCGGCGCGGTCGCCGAAAGCGGCGCGCTCGGCGCTGTAGCGCGGGGCGGCGCGGGGGAGGTACCAGCGCAGGGACAGTACGTAGACCGGGATCGAGGCGAGCCCGGCCAGCGCCAGCCAGGGGTTGAGCGCGCCGAGGCCGGCGATCGTCAGGACGACCGTCAGGGCCGCGCCGACCCAGGGTGCCAGCAGGCTCGCGATCACCTCGCTGACGACGCCGACGTCGTCGCCCACACGGCTGGCGAGGTCGCCGCGCCCGGCCTCCTCGAGCTGTCCGGGTGGCAGCCGCAGCGCGGTGGAGACGACGTCCTCGCGCATCTGGGCGAGGACACGCTGTCCGACGCGGGCGACGAGCGCGGCACTGACCGCGGTGAGGACGGCGCTGAGCGCACCGGCCCCGGCGACCCAGGCCGCGAGAGTGATGATCTCGCTCCTCTCGCCGCCGCTCAGGACTGCGTCGACCATGAGCCCGATCGCCCACGGGGCGACCAGGCCGGAGAGCGCGGCGGCCGCGGCCAGCGCGATCGTCGTGGCGGTGAGCGCCCGATGGGATCGGACGTAGTGCCGCAGGGCCTGGCGTACCTCGCCCGCGGTGGCCAGCGGGAGGCGTGCGTGCTGCGGTTCGGTGGCGGTCATCCGAGGATCCTCGTGCGGTAGCTGTCGTGGCTCGCGAGCAGTTCGTGGTGGGTGCCGTCGATCGGCTCGTCGTCGGCGCGGAGGATGATCACGCGGTCGGTCCTCGCCAGCAGCACCGGGCTGCTGGTGACCACCACGGTCGTACGCTCCGGCTGAGCGGCCCCGTGGCGCAGCTCTCGGATCCCGTCGGCGATCAGGTTCTCGGTCATCGAGTCGACCGCGGTCGTCGGCTCGACCAGCACGAGCACCTCGGGGTCGGTGTGCAGGGCCCGAGCGAGCGCGAGGCGCTGACGCTGGCCGCCCGAGAGGGTCAGCCCGCGGTCGCGGAGACGTTCGTCGAGACCCGTGGGCTGGGCGTCGATGAACTCGCGGGCCCCGGCAGCGTCGACCGCGTCGCTGGGGTCGGCGCCGGAGTCCGTACGGCCGAGGGCGAGGTTCTCCGCGATGGATCCCGCGAAGAGGTCGGCCCGGTGTGGCTCGACGTGTATCCGGGTCCCATCGGGGGAACGCAGCGCCGCCGCGACCCGGTCCAGGTCGCCCGGCTCGGCGACGATCCCGACGAACTCACCGGGCTTGAGGTCGATCCGGCTGTCCTCCGAGGGCTGCTCGACGGCGGGCGTCGGCGACTCGGCCAGCACCGCGCCCATCCGGCCTGCGCTCGCCTTGGCCGAGGCGCCCACCTGCAGGTAGAGACCGATCGCCGTCAACGGCTCGGCGATGAACTGGGCGGCGCCGACGGCGGCCACGAACGCGCCGACGGTGATCGCCCCGTCGAGCGCGAGCAGGCCGGCGACGCCGACGGAGACGGCGAGGACGATCGTCCCGGCGAGCACGCTCGCACCTTGTTGCAGCGACTTCGCCGTGCCGGCGCGGATCCCCGCGACCTCGGCCGCGTGGCTGACCGTCCGGTAGCGGGCGGTCGCGTTGTCCTGGGCTCCGAGGCCGTGCAGGACCCGCAGCCCTGCCATCAGGTCGGTCGCCAGCGCGGAGGCACCGGCCAGGCTCTCCTGCTGGGCTCCGACCCGACGGGAGATCAGCGGCGAGAGCGCGTTGAGAGCCAGGGTGACCACGACCGCGGTGGCGATCAGGATGGCGCCGAGCCGCAGGTCGATGCTCAGCAGTACGCCGCAGCTGACCGCGAGCGCCGCGCTCGCGCCGACGATCCCGGAGACCCAGATGATGCTGTCCGCCGACTGGTCGGCGTCGGAGGAGGCGATCACCAGCAGCTCCCCGTGCTTGCGCCGGCTCGCGCCAGGAGTCAGGACCTTCCTGGCGAGCTCGGCGCGCAGCGCGTGGCTCTCGTCGATCACCGCCCCCTGCGCGAGCCGCGCGAACCAGCGATAGCACATCGTGAGGACCGTGAAGAGCAGGGCGATGCCGGCCAGGCTGAGCGTCAGCATGGGCACGCTCCCGCTGACCACGGCCGCGTCGATGGCCAGACCGATGGCGACCGGGACGAGGGCCTCGCACGACTGGTGCCCGACGAGACACAGGGCCGAGCCGACGACCCGGGGCCGCTGTCGCCTGAGGATCTCGCGGCGGAGCGGCTCCCGCTTCGTAGTGCTGGGGAGGGGGACGGACGTGACCATCGAGGCCTTTCTGAGGAGGACGCGCGTCCAGGTTAGCCTCACCTAAGTAATGCGCGTGCCTCGGCGGCGATGCCGTCTCTCTTGAGGGACGCCCCCCTAGCGCGGTCCGTCCTCGGTGAGGCGTACCTCGGACCAGTCGAGCCCGTCGAGGTTGACGACGATCGCCTCCTGGGTGGTGCGGGCGATCACGACGACGGCCTCGGAGTCGGGGTCGGGGTTCTCCTCGCGGTGGGGGACCCACGGGGGGACGAAGATGTAGTCGCCGGGGTTGGTCTCCACGCGCGTCTCGACGGGCTCGTCGCTCTCGACGTCGAGGAAGACGAAGACCGGATTCCCGGAGACGATGTAGATGGCGGTCTCGGAGGCGCCGTGGTGGTGGTTGGCCGAGGAGGTCGAGGCCGGGACGTGGGTCTGGCCCATCCACAGGTTCTTCGCGCCGACGGTCTTTCCGCTGACCGCCTCGAGGCGTCTCATCCCCGAGGTCTGACCGGTCTGGTCGACCAGACCGGACGGTGCGATGTGGTGGAGGTGCCGGTGGAACGGGTCGATCTCGGCAGGGACCAGGACGCCGCTGGGGGTCCGGATGTGCTCCCCGTCCGAGGATCCGGCGGGTAGGTGAATCGCGGGCATCAGGCTCCCTTGGCGAGTGTGAGAACGGTGTCGTTCCTGGGTGTGGTGAGCAGTGGCCGGAGGACGGAGGCGACCTGCGTCGCCGTCTCCTTGGGTAGGCCCGGGCGGGCGCAGACGTAGAGGGGGAGCGGGTCGGGAGGTGGCAGGTCCGTCACCGGGGTCAGGCCGTCGGGAACCTCTCCCAGCGTAGCCATGAGCGCTACCCCGAGGCCGGCGCCGACTGCCGCCTGAACGCCTGCCAGCTGGAAGGCCTCGGCGCCGATGGCCGCCGGGATCGAGTGCTCGGCGAGCGTGTCGAGCGCTCGGCTCCGGAGCGCGCACGGTTCGTCGAAGGCGACGACGGGGACCGGCGCTGAGGGTGCGGGACGCCGCCAGGCGGGGGAGGCGAACCAGGCGAGAGTCAGGTCGCCCACGTAGAGGGCCTTGGCGTCGTCGGCCTGCTGGAGAAGAAGGGCCAGGTCGATGCTCCCGGAGGCAAGGCCGTCGCGCAGCTTGTTTCCTCGGTCGATACGGAACCGGAAGTCCCGCTTCGGTACGGACTGCGCCAGCGCGGTGGACAGATCGGGGAGGAGCTGCGCAGCGGCGTGCTCGGTCGACCCGATGCTGATCGTCGTGGGGTCACCGTCGCTGCCGCCGGGGAGGAACCTCGCCACGGTCTCGTCGTGCAACGTGATGATGCGGCGCGCCTGTGTCAGGAGCAGCTCTCCGTCGGTGGTGAACCTGGATCCGCGGCCATGCCGTTCGACCAGCGGGGCACC
The DNA here is from genome assembly GCF_042801335.1 of Nocardioides sp. NPDC057577. Classification (NCBI taxonomy): domain Bacteria; kingdom Bacillati; phylum Actinomycetota; class Actinomycetes; order Propionibacteriales; family Nocardioidaceae; genus Nocardioides; species Nocardioides sp. NPDC057577. The sequence goes on from NZ_JBHVGB010000089.1 coordinate 10,803, forward strand.
GACCACCGACTCCAGGCGGCGTACGTGCTGGCTGACCGCGCTCTGGGTCAGGTGCAGTGCGGTCGCGGCGCGCTGGAATCCGCCGAAGTCCGCGACAGCGACGAGGCTGCGCAGCGGGGCGATGTCCAGATTCCGACTCATGTCGATCAGACTAATACACAATTGATGAGCGTTCGTGATGGTTCAACATCGTGGAACGTCGTTGGACCCGGCGCCTTTTGTCTATCAAACTCATAGACATAAGGCTCTCTGGGAGAGGGCCGCCGCGGCCGGCATCAGGCCGCGGTCGACCACCAGGGAGGCAGCATGTCCCGACGCACGATCAAGCTCGGCGCCGTTCCGTACGGCACCGGCGGTCCGGGCCAGCACCGGCTCTGGCTCGACCCGGAGATCCCCGGTGATGCGAGCGTTGACATCGACTGGTTCATCCAGACCGCCAAGCTCGCCGAACAGGGCCGCTTCGACCTGATGTTCATCGTGGACAGCCAGTTCATCACCCCGCACAGCCCGCCCCACTACCTCAACCGGCTCGAACCTCTCACCCTGCTGTCCGCGGTGGCCACCCACACGCGCCATCTCGGCCTGGTCGGCACCGCGACCACGAGCTTCAACAGCCCGTTCAACCTGGTGCGCCGCTTCGCGTCCCTCGACCTGATCAGCCACGGTCGCGCCGGCTGGAACGTGGTCACCACCGGTGACGCGGGCACCGCGACCAACTACGGACTCGACGAGCACTACGACTACGACACCCGCTACGGCCGCGCCCAGGAGTACGTCGAGCTCGCCCGAGCACTGTGGGACTCCTACGAGGACGACGCGTTCGTACGCGACCGGGAGACCGCGACCTTCCTGGACCCGGCCAAGCAGCACGTCCTGAACCACGAGGGCACCTACTTCGACGTCGCCGGCCCGCTCAACCTGCAGCGCAGCCCGCAGGGTCATCCGGTCATCTTCCAGGCCGGCGACTCCGATCAAGGACGCAACCTGGGCGCCTCGGTGGGGGAGGGGATCTTCACCCACGCCCCTGACCTCCCCAGCGGGCAGGCCTTCTACGACGACCTCAAGACCCGGGCGAAGCGCTTCGGTCGCGATCCGGAGGAGCTGGTGATCATGCCGGGCGTGAAGGTGGTCGTCGGCGACACCGACGAGGAGGCCCGGGAGATCGAAGCCTCGAACCACGAGCGTGACCACGGTTTCGAGGAGGCGCTGGCCGAGTTCGGGCGGCCCTTCGGATGGCACGACTTCCGCCAGTACGACCTCGATGCCCCGTTCCCGGTCCAGGCGCTCGAGCACGGTGAGCGGTCCTTCTTCACCCAGGCCACGAAGACCACCCAGCGTGCGGTCGAGAACGGTTGGACGCTTCGGCAGACCGTGGAGGCCACCCGGGTGTTCCGTAAGTCCGAGTTCGTCGGCAGCCCCGAGACCGTCGCCACGAAGCTGCAGGAGTGGTGGGAGGCGCGGGCCTGCGACGGCTTCAACATCGGCGTCGATCACCCCGCCAACTTCCGGCGGATCGTGGACGAGGTCATCCCGATCCTCGCCGAGCGCGGCGTCTTCCGTCGCGAGTACGAAGCCACCACCCTGCGCGGGAATCTCGGCCTGCCGATCCCGGAGAACCGCCACACGGTCGCTCGCCGCGCTCAGGCGAGATGACCACGACGCGCTCGGGCGCCACGACACGTACCTGACCGTCAGACACACAGGAAGATCGATCACCCCATGGCCAACAAGGCACTCACCCGGACCTACAACCCGCTCGCATCGTCCCCGACCTCGACCCCCGCTGTCGCCCTGACCCGGCGCGGCCTGCTCGGGATCAGCCTCGGCGCCGCGGCCGCTTTCGCGCTGGGGGCCTGTGGGTCCGAGGCCGGTGCCGGCGTCTCCGGCGGACGGCTCACCTGGGCCTGGCAGCTGCCCACGACCTGGGACCCGGTGACCTCCTCGGCCGGCTCCGACGTACAGATGCTGGCTCTCGTCTACGAAGGCATCACGGGGTTGGACGAGAAGGGGAACCCGGTGCCGTGGCTGGCCGAGAAGTGGACGTACGACCCGGCCGGCACCCAGGTGACGTTCACGCTGAAGGAGGGGCTGAAGTTCAGCGACGGCACCCCGCTGGACGCCACCGCGGTGGCCAAGTCCGTCGAGCGCGGCCGGACCGCGGACGGCTCGCTGATCGCACCGCAGATGGTCGGGATCACCAAGGTGACCGCCTCCGGCGACCTCGACGTGGTGCTCGACCTGGCCGAGGTCGACTACCAGATCCCCGCGCTGTTCGCGGGCAAGACCGGGATGGTCGTCAACCCGGCCGCCTTCGAGAAGGATCCCGCGGCCTTGGCCACCGCACCGGCCGGGTCGGGTCCGTTCAGCCTGACCACCTTCGTCGAGAACGACCATGCCGAGCTGGTGAAGAACACGCACTTCCAGCTCGCCGACCAGATCCAGGTCGACGAGTTCCACCTCTACCCCCAGCCCGACCCGGCCACCGCCGTCGCCTCGGTCCAGTCCGGCCAGTACAACGTCGCCCGGATCTCCGGAGCCCAGGTCGAGCAGGCCGAACAGGCCGGCCTCGACGTCCAGATCCTCGACTCGATGTTCGTCTCGTGCCTGGACGTACATGCCGGGATGAAGCCCTTCGACGACCCCGCGGTCGTCGACGCGCTCAAGTACGGCATCGATCGCGAGAAGATCAAGAAGGTCGCCAACTTCGACATCGGCGATGTCAACTACCAGCCCTTCCCCAAGGGGTACGTCGGCTACAACCCCGAGCTCGAGGGCATCTACGAGTACGACCCGGAGAAGGCCAAGCAGGTCCTCGCGGACGCCGGCCACACCGGCACCGTCAAGGGCGAGTTCACCAGCGCACAGCCCGTGGCCGCCGTCGAGCTGATCCAGGCCCAGCTCAAGGAGGTCGGGATCGAGCTCACGATCAAGTCGATCCCGGCGACCCAGCACACCCAGCTGGTCTACATCGAGCACTCCCAGGCGCTCACCTACGACGGTTTCGCCGGTCGGGAGTCGCCGGTGCAGGCGTTCCAGGTCCTCTTCGGCAAGGAAGGGCTGATGAACCCCAGCCGCCGCACCGACCCCGCCCTGGAGGCGCAGCTCAAGAAGGTCCGGGCGACGCCGACCGACGACCCCACCTACCCGTCGATCCTGCAGGAGGCGACGAAGATCGCGATCACCAGCTTCCCCAACACCTTCCTCTACAACGCTCCGCGGATCATCGTCCGCAAGAAGGTCTCCGAGCTGCCCGCCTCGCCCAGCCTGCAGCGGTTCGAGGGCGTGAAGACCTCGTGAGCGTGGCCCAGGCCACGAATCCGGTCGTGGCACGGCCGACGGTCGATGCCGTCGGGAGCTGGGTGCGGCGGATCCTCAACCTGGTGGCGATCACCGCGGCGGTTCTGCTGCTGGCCTCGGTCATCACCTTCGCGCTCGGGGCGATGGCGAAGACCAACCCGGCTGCCGCGGTGCTCGGTGAGACCGCGACCGAGGCCGACATCGCCAGGCTCGACCATCAGTTCGGTCTGGACCGGCCGCTCGTGGTCCAGTACGCCGACTGGCTCGGCTCCGCGGTGCAAGGTGATCTCGGGGTCTCCTGGTTCACCACCGTCCCGGTCTCCGACAGCATCGCCCAGGCGCTCCCCGTCGACCTGTCGATCGCGCTGCTCGCGATCGTGCTGGCGATCCTGATCGGAGGAGCCGCCGGGATCGGCGCGGCCTTGAGCAACGGCGGGATCTTCGACCGAACGGTCACCATCGTCTGCTCGCTGCTCGGCACCTTGCCGCCGTTCGTGATCGGGATGGCCCTGATCGTGGTCTTCGCGGTCAAGGCCGAGCTGCTCCCGGCCGGCGGGTACGTCCCGATCCAGGAGAACCCTGCCGAATGGCTCCGCTTCGCGATCCTTCCTTCCTTCGCGCTCAGTCTCGACGTGGCCGCCTCGATCGCCCGACAGCTGCGCACCTCGCTGGTCGGGGCGCTGCGGGAGAACTACGCGATCGGTGCGCAGATGCGCGGCTTCGGCCGCAGGCGAGTCCTCTTCGGCCACGTTCTCCGCAACGCCGCTGCTCCTGCTTTGGCCGTCATCGGCCTCGCGATCCCGCTGGTCATCGGCGGCGCCGTGATGACCGAGAAGCTCTTCGGGCTGCCGGGCATCGCCCAGCTGGCGTTGCAGGCCTCGGAGAAGGGGGACGTGCCGGTCGTTCTCGGCACTCTCCTGGTCACCGCCGTCGTCGTGGTCCTGGCGAGCCTGGTCGTCAACGTCGCCCAGACCGCTCTCGACCCGGCCTCGCGCCGTGAGCCGGCGAAGGGTGGTCTCGCGTGAGGACCCTCCAGGCTCTGTGGGCGCAACCCGCCAGCCGCTTCGCCTTCGCCGTCCTGAGCGTGATCGCGTTCCTGGTCGTCTTCGGTGGTGCCGTCGCTCCGTACGACCCACTGCGGCAGTTCAGCGACGAGGTCCTCCAAGGACCCTCCGGCAAGCACCTGCTCGGCACCGACTATGTCGGCCGCGACGTCCTCTCCCGACTCATCGCCGGGACCCGGCTCTCCGTGGTCGGGGCCCTGGAGGCGGTGGTGATCGCCGCGGTCCTGGGCGTCCCGTCCGGGCTGGCGTCGGCGTGGATGGGCCGGATCGGCGAGTGGGTCTCGCTGCGGGTCGCCGACACCCTGATGATCCTGCCGTTCACCGTCTTCGCGATCGCCGTCGCCGGCACCATCGGCAACGGTCTGCAGCAGGCCATGGTCGCGGTCGGGGTGCTGATCAGCCCGATGTTCTTCAGGGTCACCCGGGCCGTGGCGCTCGGGCTGCGAAGGACGCAGTACGTCGAGGCGGCCGAGCTGATGGGCGCCACCCAGTGGTGGACGCTGCGCAAGCACATCTGGAGCAAGGTGCTTCCCAATGTCGCCGTGGCCGCGGCGCACGCCACCGGCGCCAGCCTGCTCGTGGTCGCGTCGCTCTCGTTCCTCGGGATCGGAGTGCAGCCACCTGCACCGACCTGGGGCGGGATGCTCTCGGCCGACCTCGGCTACCTCGCCCAGCAGAGCTGGGCTCCGATCTTCCCGGCGCTGCTCATGATGGCGACCGTCGGCTCCCTCAACATCCTGGCCGACGGCATCCGCGACGCCGGAGCCCCACGCCGCCGCCGGCCGGGCCTCGTCGCCAGGCTCCACCGGAAGGAGACCACCGATGTCGCAGCCTGAGCACGACGCGTACGCCGCCGGCCCTCGCACCCTCGAGGTCGAGGACCTGCACGTCAGCGTCGGTGACGACCTCGTCGCCGTACGTGGCGTCTCCTTCCAGCTCCGCCGTGGCGAGGCCGTCGGCCTGGTCGGCGAGTCCGGGAGCGGCAAGACCCTCACCTGCCGAGCCGTCCTCGGGCTGCTGCCGGAGACCGGCGAGGTCGACCGCGGGTCCATCGTGCTCGGTGGGCGCGACGACCGGGTCGACCTCATCGCGGCGGGCCGCACCGTGTGGGACCGCGTCCGCGGGTCCCGGATCGGCGCCGTCTTCCAGGACCCCGGCTCCTATCTCAATCCCAGCATCACCGTCGGCCGCCAGCTCGTCGAGCAGCTCCGCGTGCGCGGAGGCCTCGGCAGGACCGAGGCCCGTGAGCGAGCGGTCGGCCTGTTCACGGAGGTCGGTCTCCACGATCCCGCCGGCGTCTTCCATCTCTACCCCCACCAGCTCTCGGGCGGCATGCTCCAACGCGTCCTGATCGCCATCGCGATCTCCTGCGAGCCCGAGCTGCTCATCGCCGACGAGGCCACGACCGCCCTCGACGTCGTGATCCAGGCCGAGATCCTCGAGCTCGTCGCGCGGCTGCGTCGCGACCATGAGCTCTCCGTGCTGCTGGTCACGCACGACCTCGCGGTGGTCGCCGAGACCTGCGACCGGATCCTGGTCATGTACGGCGGCGAGATCGTCGAGTCCGGCCCGACCGAGGAGGTGCTCACCGACCCGCGGCACCCCTACACCCGGGCGCTGCTCGCGGTCGCCACCATCGGGGACTGGACGCGTCGCACACTCGAGGTCATCCCCGGCCAACCGCCCTCGGCGGGGGAGGAGATGCCGGGTTGCCGATTCGCGCCGCGCTGCCGCTACGCCACCCAGACGTGCGTCAGCGCCCCGGTCGCGACGACCGAGATCGGCCCGGGTCGCAGTGTTCGCTGCGTACGTCTCGACGAGCTGGACACCGAGCCCGGTGCCGTTCTCGTCCAGGACCGGATCGAGGCCACCGCATGAGCGCACCGCTGCTGCGTATCACCGACCTCTCGGTCAGCTACGCGCTCCCACGCCGAGGCACCGGGCTCGGCACCGGGGCCGCGCTGCGCGAGGTCAGCCTCGACGTACGCGCCGGCGAGATCCTCGGGATCGTGGGGGAGACCGGATCCGGCAAGACCACCCTGGCCAGAGCCACGGTCGGCCTGGTCACCCCTGCCACCGGCACCATCACCTTCGACGGTCTCGACATCGGCGGCCTCAAGGGATCCGCGCTGCGTGGCTTCCGGCGAAGTGGGCAGATCCAGCTCGTCTTCCAGGACCCGCTGCGTTCTCTCGACCCCGATCTCACCGTCGATCAGCTCGTCTCCGAGCCGCTTGCCATCGCCGGCGTACCCCGCAGCGAGCAACGCGTCAGGGTCGAGGAGGCCATCGGGCTCGTCGGCCTCGACCCGAGCACCGTCCACGACCGGCTCCCGCGCCAGCTCTCCGGCGGCCAGCGGCAACGCATCGCGCTCGCCCGCGCGATCGTCACCCGCCCCCAGCTGCTCTTCTGCGACGAACCGGTCAGTGCGCTGGACGTCTCCAACCGGAACCTCGTCCTCAGCCTGCTCGACCGGCTACGCCGCGAGCTCGGCCTCGCGGTCGTGATCATCGCTCACGACCTGTCCTCGCTGGCCGGCGTCGCGGACCGGATCGCGGTGTTCTACCGCAGCCGTCTGGTCGAGAGCGGACCGGTCGAGCAGGTCCTGAGCAGGCCGGCGCACCCCTACACCGCGCTGCTGACCGCGTCCGCGCCCTCGGTCGCCCACGAGGACCGGTTCCGGCCGGCCGATCTCCGCCGCGAACAGGGCACCGAGCCACCGAGGGCCGGTCCGGACAGCTGTGTGTTCCTGGCCCGATGCCGGTTCGCACACGACGCCTGCCACCAGCAGCCGCTCACGGCGCCGCTCCCAGGCGCAGCTGAACGCACAGCTGAACGCACAGTCGCCTGTCACGCCGCCACCACGTGGCCCGGCCAGATCCCCACCACCCCCACCCCCACCTCCACAGTCGCAGACCAACCGGCAGTTGCCGGCTGACGAAAGGACCGAGCATGACCTACGACGACGTCGAGATCCTCGGCATGATCGGCACCGCCGACGCCTCCGAGATCCGCCCGTCCGACGGGACCGTCATCGACCCCGACTACACCGCCCGTTTCGCCAAGGCACACGAGGACGGCGGCTTCGACCGCGTGCTCATCGGATATGGCTCCGGCTGGTCCGAAGGGACCCAGGTGGCCGCGTACGCAGCCGCCCACACCGAGCGGCTGGGCCTGCTCATCGCCCACCGGCCCGGGGTGGTCCACCCGACCCTGGCCTCGCGGACCTTCACGACGCTGGACCAGTTCACGAAGGGCCGGGTGGCGCTCAACATCGTGACCGGGAGCAGCAACGTCGAGCAGCGGCGCGAGGGCGACTACGTTCCCCACGACGAGCGATACGCCCGCACCGACGAGTACCTCCGGATCCTCCGGGCCTCCTGGGACACCAAGGGTCCCCGGGACTTCGACGGCACCTACTACCGCTTCGAGGGATTCACCCCGCAGGTCTTCCCCTACGCCGACCGCCACCTGGAGCTCTTCTTCGGCGGCAGCTCGCCCGCGGCGTACGGCGTCGGGGCCGAGCACGCGGACACCTACATGCTCTGGGGAGAGCCGCTGAAGCAGACCGGCGAGCAGATCGCGACCATCACCGAGAAGGCCACCGCCGCCGGACGTACGCAGCGCCCCCGGGTCTCGGTCTCCTTCCGGCCGATCCTCGGCAGGACCGACGAGGAGGCCTGGGAGCGCGCTCACCGCATCCTGGACACGATCAACGGCGAGGTCGGCGCCCAGTTCAAGCAGAAGGTCAACAAGCTTCACCCGCAGGGTTCGGCCCCGGAGAACGCGGGGTCCCAGCGGTTGCTCGCCGTTGCCGAAACGGGCGACCTTCACGACCGCTGCCTGTGGACCCCCACGACCACAGCGGTCGGTGGTGGCGGCAACTCCACCGCCCTGGTCGGCTCACCGGAGACCGTGGCCGCCGCGATCCTCGACTACGTCGAGATCGGCGTGAACACGGTCCTCATCCGTGGCTACGACCCGCTCCAGGACGCCATCGACTACGGCCGCGACCTGCTCCCGCTGGTCCGCCAGGAACTCGCGCACCGCGCGGCCCGACCGAGCGTCGCGGTCTGATCCGAGTCTGACCCGAACCACCGATTGGAGCACCACATGACCATCATCTCCGAGGCCGGCACCGCGAGCGGCTGGGACGAGCCGCCCGGTGGTACGCCACGCGGCACCCTGATCCTGCTGACCGGGCGCGGTGAGACCGCGGCCACCTACCAGCGCTTCGGCAGGCGGATCTCCGCGGATGCCTACAAGGTACGTCTCGTCGAAGCCGACCTGGACGACGTGACCGCAGCGCGTGCCGAGATCGAGCAGCACCTGGCCGATGTGGCCCTGCCCGGACCGAAGGTCCTGGTCGGCAGCGACACGGGTGCCACCCTGGCCGCGACGTTGGTCGACCAGGTCGCCGCCGATGCCGCGGTCATCGCCGGCATCGTGCTGCCCGAGTCCGCCGCCATCGACGGCTGGGAGGAGGAGATCGACGCCAGGAGCGCTTGCCCCGTGCACCGCCAGGTGATCGGACAGGACGGTGCCTTCGGCCGAGGGACCTTGGCCACCGGCCTCGGCGCCGAATGGTCCGACCTGACCCTCCCGGTCCCCGACAAGCCGGTGCTGGTCGTACACGGTGATGCTGATCCGGTCACTCCGGTCGAGCAGGTCACCGAGGCGTACGGTGAGGCGCCCGGCGTCCGCCGCCGTCTCGTCGCCGGTGGGCGCCACGACATCCTCAACGACCTCTCGCACCGTTCGGTCGCCGCCACGATCATCCTCTTTCTGGAGTCCCTCAAGCTCGGCAGCGACCTGCCCGCCATCGTCTACGAGGCAGACGAACCGGCATGACAGCCCTGCGGACGAACCAGGACCTGGACCCTGCTGCCCTCCGTCAGGCGTTCGGCGTCTTCCCCACCGGGGTGGTCGCCGTCGCCGCGGAGGTCGACGGAGCGCTGACGGGTCTGGCCGCCAGCTCCTTCACCAGCGTGAGTCTCGATCCGCCGCTGATCTCGTTCTCGGTCGCCACGACATCGAAGACCTGGCCCGACCTGCGTCGCTCCTCGCACCTGGGTGTCAGCGTGCTCGCCGACCATCACGACGAGGTCTGCCGTCAGCTCGCCGGGCCGGTCGATCACCGCTTCGACGGGATCGCCCTGAGCATCTCCGAGAACGGCTCGGTCGTCCTGGACGAGGGGGTGGCGCAGTTCGACTGCACCGTCTACCGCGAGGTCGAGGCAGGTGACCACATCATCGTGCTCCTGCAGCTGCATGCCGTCACCGACCCCGGCACCGGAAACCCCCTCATCTTTCACCGCAGCGGATTCGGGAGACTCGCAGACACGGCCTGATGCAGGAGTGCCACGATGCCCACGGGCAGCGTCAGGAGCGGGCGTGGTTGTGCATGACGTGCTTGGTGCGGGAGTAGTCGTCGAGGGCGTAGATGGACAGGTCGCGGCCGTAGCCGGACCCCTTGAAGCCGCCCCAGGGGACCTCGTTGGCCAGGACGAGGTGGGCGTTGACCCACACCGTGCCGGCGTCGAGCCTGCGGGCGACGTCGTGGCCACGTCGGCCGCTCTCGGTCCAGACCGAGGCGGAGAGGCCGAGCGGGGTGTCGTTCGCGCGGCGGATCGCCTCGTCCTCTGTGGAGAAGGTCTCGACGGTCACGACCGGCCCGAAGATCTCGTCCCGGACGCACTCGGCCCCCTCGGGTACGTCGACCAGGACCGTCGGGGCGATGAAGTAGCCGGTCCCCTCGAGGGCGGCGCCGCCCACGGTGGCGCGGACGCCCTCCTGCGCCGCACGCGAGAGGAACCCGGTGACCCGGTCGTAGTGCGCCCTGGAGACCAGCGGGCCGACCTCGATGGCGCCGTCCGCGCCTGGCTGGCCGACGACGATCTCCTGGACCTGCGCGGTGAAGAGGGCGACGAACTCGTCGGCGACCGACTCCTCGACCAGGACCCGGCACGCCGCGCCGCACTCCTGTCCGGAGTTGTAGAAGCCGGCGACGCGCAGCGCCTCGGCGGTCGCCTTCAGGTCGGCGTCGGCGAAGACGACGACGGGTGCCTTGCCGCCGAGCTCGAGGTGTACGCGCTTGAGGCTCTCGGCCGCACCGCGCGCCACCGCGCGTCCGCTGTTGACCGATCCGGTCAGGGCGACCATGTCGACCTCCGGGTGCACGGTCAGGCCGGCTCCGACCACGGGGCCGAGGCCGGTGACGACGTTGAGGACGCCCGCGGGGACGATGTCGGCCAGCAGCTCGGCGAGCTTCAGCGTGGACAGCGGGGTCTGCTCCGAGGGCTTGATGACCAGCGTGTTGCCGGCCGCCAGGATCGGCGCGATCTTCCAGGCCGCCATGAGCAGCGGGTAGTTCCACGGGGTCACGACCCCGACCACGCCGATCGGCTCGCGCAGGATGAGGGAGAGGTGGTCCGCGGCGTACTCCCCGGCAGCCATCGAGGTCGTCGCCCGCAGGGCGCCCGCCACGAAGCGGAACGTGTCGACGGTGCCGTCGAGGTCGTCGCGGGAGACCGAGAGGGGCTTGCCGGTGTTGGCGGACTCGAGGCGTACGAGGACCTCGGCGTGCTCGGCGATCCGGTCGGCGATCCGGTGGAGCATCTCCGAGCGGGCCTTGGGGAGGAGCGCACGCCACGCCGGCTGGGCGGCCCGCGCGGCGGCCACCGCGCGCTCGACGTCGTCCGCGGTGCCGTTCGCCACCTGGGTGATGACACGCTCGGTCGAGGGGTCCACGACGTCGGTCCAGTCGGCCGCCTCCGAGGTCGCGAACGAGCCGTCGATGAAGTGTCCGGCCGGCGGGAGGTCCGCGGGAGTGAGCAGGCTGTCGCCGGTGGCACGCTGGACGGTGGCGGGCTTCAGGTCGGTCAGAGTCATCGGATCTCTTTCGTCGTCGGGGAGTGGGGCTGATCACACCGTAGATTGTGATCACAGATCACACAATCGGGTGTCCAGTTACCGGGAGAACCCGGATCTCGAGCTCGAGGAGTCGGTGCGGGTCTGATCCGCCGGGCCGACGATCTCGCCGAAACCACATGCCCGCGTCTGATGGAGTACCGTGAGTGATGTTGAAGGGACGGCTCTGCAAGTCGTCCTGGCCGCACACGATGTCGCGGCTTGTATCTCTTACTCCTGGTTTTCGGTTCGCTGGACATCAGCACAGATGGATGTCTTCAGCGGCCCGGGGCACAGTGTCCCGAGCACCGAACAAAAGGAAAAGATCATGGCTCAGGGCACCGTCAAGTGGTTCAACGCTGACAAGGGCTTCGGCTTCATCGCGCAGGACGGCGGCGGCGAGGACGTGTTCGTTCACTTCTCCGCCATCCAGACCAACGGTTACAAGTCGCTCGACGAGAACCAGAAGGTCGAGTTCGACGTCACGCAGGGCCCCAAGGG
>NZ_JBHVGB010000090.1:0-21994 GCF_042801335.1 Nocardioides sp. NPDC057577
GTTGTAACGAGCCGACTCGGCGGGGTTTTCGGTCAGGATGAGCCGACTCGGCCCGGGGTGGGTCAGACCGGGACGAGCTCGACGGCGCCCACGGCGTAGCGAGCCAGGATGGTGCGGGCGACCTCGGGGTGGGCGCCCATCGGGTCGCTGACCGCGACGGCGCCGGCCTCGAGGGCGAGCTCCTTGGCGCGGTCGGGCAGCTGTCCGGGAGCCAGGAAGAGCATGCCGACGGCGATGTGGCGGCGACCCTCGGCGCGGAAGGCGCGGACGGCCTCGCCGGTGGCCGGCGGAGCGGCCGAGGCGTACGCGGCCACGACCGGCAGCTTGTGGTGGGAGCCCCAGATCCGGGCCAGGCGGGCCACCGACTGGTTGGCCAGCGGGTCCGAGGATCCGGCCGCGGCCAGGACGAGGGCGTCGAGCTCGCGCACCCGGGCGTCCTTCAGAGACTCCCGGAGGCGCTCGTCGAGCACCTGCAGGAAGACGCTCTCGAGGCCGAGGATCGCGCTGGTGTGGATGCGCAGGCCGGAGTGGCGCGCGGTGGCCTCGGCGATGACCGAGGGTACGTCGACGCGGGCGTGGAACGCCTCGGTCAGCAGGAGCGGCACGACGACGATCTCGTCGTGGCCGGCCTTGACCAGCTTGTCGATGACCGCCTGGAAACGCGGCCGGGAGTGGTCGAGGAAGGCGGCTTCGATGCGGAGGTCGGGGCGCAGGGCGCGTACCTCGGCAATGAGCGCGTTGATGGTCGCGGCGGACTGCGGATCGCGGCTGCCGTGAGCCAGGGCTACCAGAGCGGGAGCTGCCATTGTCTTCATCCTTCGGGTGTTGCGGGGAAAGGTCGGAAAGTCTGTGTTTGTTCGCGCCCTTCCGGGCGGGTCAGGCGTGGATGCCGCACTCGGTCTTGCCGGTGCCGGCCCATCGCCCGCTGCGCGGGTCCTCGCCGGGGGCGACCCGGCGGGTGCACGGCGCGCAGCCGATCGAGGGATACCCGTCATAGACGAGCGGGTTCACGAGCACTCCGTTGTCCTCGATATATCGCTCGACCTGCTCGTCGGACCATCGCGCCATCGGCGATACCTTGACCTTCTGGCGCTTGGCGTCCCAGCCGATGACCGGGGCGATGACCCGGTTCTTCGTCTCCGCGCGGCGCAGGCCGGTGGCCCAGGCGTCGTAGGAGGCGAGCGAGTCGGCCAGGGGCTTGACCTTGCGCAGTGCGCAGCACAGGTCGGGGTCGGTGCGGTAGAGGTCCTTGCCGTATTCGGCGTCCTGCTCGGCCACGCTCTGCACGGGCGTGATCGTGAGGAGGTTGACCGGCATCGTCGCCTCGACGGCGTCGCGGGTGCCGATCGTCTCGATGAAGTGGTAGCCGGTGTCGAGGAAGACCACGTCGATACCGGGCACGACCTTGGAGGCGAGATGCGCCAGGACCGCGTCACCCATCGAGGACGTGATCGCGAACCGCTCGCCGAACGTGGCGGCGGCCCACTCGATGATCGTCTCGGCCGGGGCGAGCTCGAGCTCGGCCCCCCAGTGAGAGACGATCTCGCGCAGCTCCTCGGGGCTACGGCCAACGGTGTCCACCCCGCGGTTTGCCCGGGCGGCTGCTGTGCTGACGCTCATCCGTGCGCCTCCTTCGTGACGGTCCGAGAGATCTGGCCCAACGACTTCAGCTGGAAGGCCCGCAGGCAGGCGCGGCACTCCCAGGACCCGTGCGTGGCCTCGTGGGGCCACAGGTCGGTCTCGCCACAGAACGGGCAGTGGAACGGGGTGCTGGCGCGCTCGCTCATGCGGTCACCTCGTCCAAGGTCTTCTCGCCGCGCAGCAGGACCTCGTCGGCACGTGCCGTCCACGCCGAGAAAGTCTCGCCGTCGGTGCGGTCGGCCAGGTAGTTGACGACCAGCGCGGAGATGTAGTCGTCGAGTCCGACCGAGGTGACCTTGTGCGCGCGCAGCTTGCGCCCGAAGTTGGCGGTCAGCCCGGTCGCGCCGCCCAGGTGCACCTGGAAGCCCTCGACCTGGTTGCCCTCGCCGTCGAGGACCAGCTGGCCCTTGAGCCCGATGTCGGCGACCTGGGTCCGTGCGCAGGCGTTGGGGCACCCGTTGACGTTGACGGTGATCGAGGCGTCCAGCTCCGGGAACCGCGACTCGAGCGAGGCGATCAGGTCGCGCGCCCGGTCCTTGGTGTCCACGATGGCGAGCTTGCAGAACTCGATCCCGGTGCAGGCCATCGTGTTCTGGCGCCAGTTGGATGGCCGGGCCGAGAAGCCGATCGCGTCCAGCGCGGTGATCAGGTCCTCGACGACCGCGGGCTCGACTCCGATCAGCACGATCTTCTGGTACGGAGTGAGCCGAGCGCCCTCGACGGCGAACTTCTCCATCACGCCGGCGAGCTCGACCAGGTGGGTGCCGGAGATGCGTCCGGCGATCGGTGCCAGGCCGACGTACTTCTTGCCGTCCTTCTGGTCGTGGACGCCGACGTGGTCGCGGTGGCCCAGCGGTGACTCGGGGGAGGGGTTGGAGACGAGCTGACGGTCGAGGTACTCGTTCTCGAGGACCTCGCGGAACTTGTCCTTGCCCCAGTCGGCGACCAGGAACTTCAGCCGGGCCCGCGAGCGCAGCCGGCGGTAGCCGTAGTCGCGGAAGATGCCCGCGACACCCGCCCACACGTCGGCGACCTCGTCGAGCGGCACCCACACGCCGAGCTTCTCGGCCAGGCGCGGGTTGGTGGAGAGCCCGCCGCCGACCCAGACGTCGAAGCCGGGCCCGTGCTCGGGGTGGACGGTGCCGACGAAGGCGATGTCGTTGATCTCGGGCGCCACGTCGTGCGACGGGTGGCCGGTCAGCGCGGTCTTGAACTTGCGCGGGAAGTTCGAGAAGGCCGGGTCGCCCAGGTAGCGGGACTCGATCTCGCGCAGCGCCGAGGTGCCGTCGATGATCTCGTCCGCGGCGACGCCCGCGACCGGCGAGCCGAGGAACGGCCGCGGCGAGTCGCCGCAGGCCTCGGTCGAGTGGAGCCCGACCTCTTCGAGGCGCGACCAGATCTCCGGTACGTCGACGATGTCGATCCAGTGGTACTGGATGTTCTCGCGGTCGGTGATGTCGGCGGTGTCCCGGGCGAAGTCGACGCCGATCTGACCGAGCGTGCGCACCGCGGCGGGGGAGAGGAGCTTGCCGTCGGAGCGGACCCGCATCATGAAGTAGCGGTCGTCGAGCTCCTCTTCCTCGAGGATGGCGGTCTTGCCTCCGTCGATCCCGGGCTTGCGCTGGGTGTAGAGGCCGAACCAGCGGAAGCGGCCGCGCATGTCGGCCGGGTCGATCGAGTCGAACCCGCGCTTGGAGTAGGTGTAGAGGATCCGGTCGCGAACGTTGAGCGGGTCGTCGTTCTTCTTCGACTCCTCGTTCTTGTTCAGGGGCTCGGTGTAGCCGAGAGCCCACTGGCCCTCGCCCTTCTTGGGCCGGGGGATCTCGGTTCGGGTGGCGCGCTTGGCCTGAAACCGGTTGTCGCTCATGTCAGAGAAACCTTTGCGTCGGTCGTGGACGCACGGCGGAGCAGGGACGTGCTCGCGGCGGGCGCCCGGGATGTCTGTCGGGCGGCGGGCCAGCGGCTCGACGCGGGGGATGCGGAGCGCTGGGCGTCAGTGGCGCCAACAGATCGAGCTGCGGATGCGGCAATAGTCCACGTGGCGTCGAACCACGAGGTGCGCATGTGTTGCAGCAGTGACCATGTCAAGGAGTCTCAGGTAGCGGACGGTCCGCACGCAATCTGGAATCCCGATATATGAGACATTGGTCCGTTATGTGGGACGTTCCCGCTTGTTCACGCGGGCGGTGTGGCCGAGGTCACCATCTGGTCACGGTCTCTTAACCAGGCTGAGCAGTCAGTCATTCCCACGGGCGGTGGTAGAGGACGTACGCAACGCACCGGGCGACCACGATGCTGCTCTCGTCCGCACGGCTGACTAGGCTGTGGCCCATGAGCGATCTGTCTGCCCCGGTGAATTCAGGCACTGTGAGTTCTGCCTACAACCAAGCCCTCGAGGTCATCGCCTCCGTGGAGCCCCGCATCGCCGAGGCGACCAAGCAGGAGCTCGCCGACCAGCGCGCCAGCCTCAAGCTGATCGCGAGCGAGAACTACGCGAGCCCCGCCACGCTGATGACGATGGGCACCTGGTTCTCCGACAAGTACGCCGAGGGCACCGTCGGCCACCGCTTCTACGCCGGCTGCCAGAACGTCGACACCGTCGAGTCGATCGCCGCCGAGCACGCCCGCGAGCTCTTCGGTGCCGAGTACGCCTACGTCCAGCCGCACTCCGGCATCGACGCCAACCTGACGGCGTACTGGGCCATCCTCGCCCACCGGGTCGAGGGCCCGTGGCTGGAGAAGATGGCCGTCAAGAACATGAACGAGCTCTCCGAGGCCGACTGGGAGACGCTGCGTGCCGAGCTCGGCAACCAGCGCCTGCTGGGCATGTCGCTGGACGCCGGCGGCCACCTCACCCACGGCTTCCGCCCGAACATCTCCGGCAAGATGTTCCACCAGAACCAGTACGGCACCGACCCCGAGACCGGGCTGCTCGACTACGACTCGCTGCGTGCCAAGGCGAAGGAGTTCCAGCCGCTGATCATCGTCGCCGGCTACTCCGCCTACCCGCGCCGGGTGAACTTCGCCAAGATGCGCGAGATCGCCGACGAGGTCGGCGCCACCCTGATGGTCGACATGGCCCACTTCGCCGGCCTCGTCGCCGGCAAGGTCTTCACCGGCGAGGAGAACCCGGTTCCCTACGCCGACGTCGTCACCTCGACCTCCCACAAGTCGCTCCGCGGCCCGCGCGGCGGCTTCATCCTCGCCACCGAGGAGTACGCCCCGAGCGTCGACCGCGGCTGCCCGATGGTCCTCGGTGGCCCGCTCAGCCACGTCATGGCCGCGAAGGCCGTCGCCTTCGCCGAGGCCAAGCAGGAGAGCTTCCAGACCTACGCCCAGGAGGTCGCCGACAACGCCAAGTCGCTCGCCGAGGGCTTCCTCAAGCGCGGCGCCAAGCTGGTCACCGGCGGCACCGACAACCACCTCGTACTGCTGGACGTGACGAGCTTCGGCCTCACCGGCCGTCAGGCCGAGTCGGCGCTGCTCGACTCCGGCGTGGTCACCAACCGCAACTCGGTCCCGGCCGACCCCAACGGCGCCTGGTACACCTCGGGCATCCGCCTCGGCACCCCGGCGCTGACCACCCGCGGCTTCGGCGCCGACGAGTTCGACCGCGTCGCCGAGCTCATCGTCGACGTGCTCTCCAAGACCAAGCCCGGCACCACGAAGGCCGGCGGCCCGTCCAAGGCTTCCTACGCCATCGGGGACTCCGTCGCCGACAACACCAAGGCCGCCGCGGCGGAGCTGCTCGCGAAGTTCCCGCTGTACCCCGGTCTCGACCTCGCCTGAGCTCGTGCCGGCTCCGAAGCGACCCAGCTCGATCCCCGGCGTCGGGGCCCCTGAGAAGGTGGTCCCGACGGCGGCGGTGCGTGTCGTCGTCGAGGACGAGTGGCCGGCGCTCAAGAAGGTGCGCCTCGCTGCTCTCCAGGACACTCCTCGAGCGTTCTGGGCCTCCTACGACGAGGTGGTGACCTGGCCCGACGAGCGTTGGCGGCTGTGGGCGGCCTCCGGTGCGGCCTACATCGCCTGGCTCGGCGAGAATCCCTCAGGGCTCGCCGCCGGGATCATCCATGATGACGAGCACCACCTGATCAACATGTGGCTCGCCCCCGAGGCGCGTGGTCACGGCCTCGCCGAGGGGCTCATCCTGGCTGTTGCCGGCTGGGCGCGTCGTGACGGCGCCTCCGTGCTGACCCTGTGGGTCGTCGACGGCAACGAGTCCGGGCGCCGCCTCTACGAACGCCTCGGCTTCGAGCTCACCGGTGAGACGCAGCCCTTCCCCGAGGGTGACCCGCGCACCGAGTCGAAGATGGCGCTCCGCCTCACCTGAGCGTCATGGCTGATCCACGCGAGGGCGTGACCTCCGACGGTCTGATCCGCACGGGAGCACGTCGGGACCGAGTGCCGTCCGCATTCGAGCCGGTCCTGGCGTACGTCCTCGGGCGGGTCCCGCCCGAGGTGTCGGTCCACGTCTACGGCTCGGTGGCCAACGGCACGGCCACGGTGCCTGCCTCCGACGTGGACCTGCTGACGATCGGGCTCCCGGCGGCCGCCGCCTCCGGGCTCGGCGCCGATGCGTCGGCGGCGTTCGCCGAGCTCTGCCGCGGCGTGGAGATCGCCGCGGTGTCCTCGGACGACTACCTCGGCGAGGGCGACGAGGCGTACGGCAACCGGGTGTTCCTGCGCCACTACTGCGCGCATCTCGCCGGCCCCGATCCAGGCGCCGGCCTGCCCGGGTTCCGGGCGGACGCCCGCGCCGCCCGCGGCTTCAACGGAGACATCGACCGTTCCCTGCGCAGGTGGCGCGCAGCCCTCGGGCGCGACGACGCGGGCGACCTGTCCCGCCGGATCGCGCGCAAGTCGCTCCTCGCCGTGGCAGGCCTGGTCAGCGTCCACGACGGCACCTGGACGACCGACCGCTCCGCCGCAGCCGCCCGCTGGAGCGAGATCGAGCCGTCCCTCGCGCCCGGTCTGGCACGGCTCGAGTCGTTGTCCGAGACCGGTGGGGCGTCCGAGGAGGAGACCGGGACGCTGCTCGGTGCGGGCGGGGTGATCGAGCATCTCACCGCCCGCTTCACCACCGATATCGGGCTTTGGGACCGAAAGTGTTGACAGATCCTTTAGTTTGACTGCAGGAGAGTCTCGCTGTCATGCCATCGGAGGCACGGTTGTCATCGACGAACACCACGAGTCGTGGGGCCAAGAGACGGGTGCCCGTCGAGCACCGATTTCTCGGACTGGACAAGAGATCCTTCCCCTATGCGTTGTTCGTGGCCGGGGTCTTCCTCGTCGCGACAGCGCTGATCCCGCGCGTTGACGGCTGGATCGACTGGGACGATCCGGTGCGGGCCGGGGATCAGCTGGCGACCGGTGACGGCCTCGCGTTCGTGCCCGCGACCGGGTGGGAGGTCATCAGTGGCTTCCGGGTGGGCGAGGCGAACGCGGGCGCTGCCGCGGGTTCGGCGAAGATCACCGGCAACGGAGTCGTCTTCGACATCACCTACGACGCCTTCGACGGCACCCCGTCCGAGCTGCTCGAACAGATCGCCAAGGTCACCAGCGGCACAGGTGATGAGACGTTCACGATCGACGGTGAACCGGCCACCGTCACGACCCGGGCGGGTGACGTCGGGGTGATCCAGGCGTACAGCTCGGCCAACGGTGACGGGCTGATCGCTGCCTTCGTGATCAACGGCACCGGGCTCGAGGTCACCGCCTACGGGGCGCCGGCGCAGATGGCCGCTGCTGCCGACACGGTTCACGCCATGATCACCTCGATCCACGAGGTCGAGGGGAGCGACTCGTGAGCGCCCCGACCGCACCGGTCGGCGTGGGCGGGGCCGATGCCGATGCCGCCGCACGTCAGGCGAGGGCACTCGAGGTCTCCGGGTGGGGCGAGAGGTTCACCTTCCTGCAGCCTCACAACCTCTGCTTCTGGGTCTTCCTCGGGTTGATGGCTGTCGGGCTGTTCCAGTCCTGGTCCTACTTCAGGCCGGAGCTCGGTTTCTACGGCGAGGCGATCGGGATCTCGGCGGTGCTGTGTGTCGGCTTCGGTGCGATCTGGTGGGCCTGGCTGCGTCACGTGGACCGGTGGGAGAGGCAGCCGGTCGACCTCGTCGTCGCCGCGGTCGCCTGGGGTGCGATCGCAGCCACCTTCGGCTTCGCGATGACGGTGAACACGGCGATGCTCAGCATCTACGCCAAGCTCTTCGGGCAGGACTGGGCGAGCTCCTGGGCCGCCGGCGCGACCGCGCCGTTCACCGAGGAGTCGGCCAAGCTGTGCGGCTTCCTCCTCCTGATGGGACTGGCGCCGCGGCTCGTCCGGACGGCCAACGACGGGCTCGTCCTGGGTGCCTTCATCGGTCTGGGCTTCGCCGCGTTCGAAGACTTTCTCTACGCCGCTAACGCGGTGGGCAGCGCCTTCGGTACCGACCCGGTGCAGCACGCGGTGCAGATCTCCTTCACGCGTTTCGCCGTCGGGTTCGTCTCGCACCCGCTGTTCAGTGCGCTGGTCTGCAGCGGTGCGGTCTACCTGATCGGTACGGCGGCGCAGCCCCGGCGGATCGCGAGGGGCCTCCTCTTCGTCGCCGCGGGCCTGTTCATCCACTTCACCTGGGACGACGCAGGCGGTCTCGGCGGTCACGGTGCGGGCGTGTTCCTGGTCATGGCGCTCTCCACGATCGCGGGCTTCGTCCTGCTGACGATCGCGTTCAGGCTGGCGGCGCCGACCGAGCACCAGTTCGTCCGCGACATCCTCGCCCCCGAGGTCGAGGCCGGCCATGTCCGTGCCGACGAGCTCGACGCCGCCCTGGACAAGAGGGCACGCAAGGCCGCGAGGAAGGCCGCGCCGGGCAGGAAGGCGAAGAAGGCGCAGAAGCATCTCGGCCGAGCCATCATGGACCTGGCCCACGACGTTGCCCGAGCAAGGGGACTCGAGACTGCCGAGGTGGAGCAGGGGCGTGCCGAGGTGGCCCGCCTGCGATCGGTGGCTGAGGTTCGGTGACGGACGAGGTCGAGGTCAGCGCCCTGGCGATCAACGTGGCCATTCCCGATGAGCTGCAGTGGACCGACAGCAGGCGGGAGGTGACCTTCCGGCTCACCACCCTCAACGTGCGCCTGCTGCCCGACGGCCGGCTCGCGGCCAAGGCGTACGGACGCCCGGTCGACGGCGGCCGTGGCGCCTACACGTCCTTCGCCGTCCCGGATCGTCCCGAGCTCACCGATCTCATCGCTGAGGCCGCGAAGGTCGCCGCGGAGCGGTGGCGGGCGGCGTACGCTCCGGAAGCATGACTCCGGACGAGGTCGACGCCTACGTCGCGACCCTGGACGGCTGCCGCCACAAACCACGCGGCTGGTACGTCAACGATCGCCTGGTCGCCCGGCATGTTGACGCGACCACCCTGCTCGTCCGGGTCCCGATCGAGGCCCGCGAGGCGCTGATCGAGCGCTGGCCGGACGCGTTCGGTATCCCGCCGAGGATGGAGGCCCACCACAAGATCGAGGCCTACCTCGACCGCGCCGCCCCCGAAGCCGTCCGTGAGGCGATCCGGCTGGCCTGGGACTTCCAGCGCTACTCCGGCTTCCGCCACACGGACACGTGACTCGTGGACTCGCCAGTGAACGCGGAGCGGTCCCAGCCGGCGTACCTCGCCTCCAGCGTCATCCCGGCCAGCCGCGCCATCAGGTCGAGCTCGGAGGGCCACACGAACCGGAAGTTGTGCTGCCCGTAGCGGAACCGGCCGTCGGCCTCGCGGCCGTAGTGGTGCGAGATCGCCTGCTGGGTGACCAGGTCGTAGGTGTCGAACCCGAGGTGCGCGGGGGAGACGTCGAAGGGGATCGCGGGGCTGCCTGGCGGAAGCCGCCGCAGGCCCGGCACGCCGACCTCGACCACGAAGCGTCCGCCCGGCGCCAGATGGCGAGCGGCATTGGCGAAGCAGGCGACCTGCTCCTCCTGCGTACGCAGGTTCCCGATCGTGTTGTAGACCAGATAGACCAACGAGTACGTCCCCGCTCCGGGTGCCACGGCAGCGGCCATGTCACCGACCACGACCGGGATCGTCGCCTCGTCCACCTTGCGCCGGAGCACGTCGACCATCGGCTGGGAGAGCTCGATGCCGGTGACCGGCACCCCCAGCTCCCGCAGCGGTACGCCGATCCGGCCCGTCCCGATGGCGAGCTCGAGCGCGGTGCCGCCGTCGGCGACCTCGGCGAGGAAGCGTGCCACCGGCCCGGTGACCTCGGGTGAGTTGACCCAGTCGTCCGGGTCGTCGTAGCTCTCGGCCGTGTCCCGGGTCCACACATCGCTGCTCGTCATGGGTGTCGACTCTGCCCGGCGCGACACCCCGAATGCGAATGATTTAGCGCCAGGAGTAGCCGACCTCGGGCCGGCCGCCGCTGGGACCGTAACGGACCCCCCGCGCGGCCAGGCCCTTGTCGGCGAGGTGCTCGAGATAGCGCCGTGCGGTCACCCGCGACGAGCCGACCACCGCGGCGACCTCGCTCGCCGAGAGGTCACCAGAGGCCTCGCGCAGCGCGGCCGTCACGGCCCGCAGGGTCTCCGCGCTCATGCCCTTGGGCAGCGGTGTGCTCCCGGTGGGCCGCAGCGACCCCAGGAGCTGGTCGACCTCGTCCTGGACGACCTCCTCGGGGGCAGCCTCCAGCCGGGCACGATAGTCGGCGTACTGCTCGAGCTTGTCCCGGAACGTCGCGAACGTGAACGGTTTGAGCAGATAGAGCACGACCCCCTGCACGACGGCCTGCCGCACCACCTTCGTGTCCCGCGCCGCCGTCACCGCGATCACGTCGCACAGGTGCCCGGCGGTACGCAGCCTGCTGAGCAGCCCGAGCCCGTGCCCGTCGGGCAGGTTCATGTCGAGCAGGATCAGGTCCACCGGAGTGCCCGCGTCGCGGGCAGCGTCGAGCGCGCGGACCGCCTCGCGCGCCGACCGCGCGATCCCGGCCAGGGCGAAGCCCGAGACCCTCCCGACGTAGGCCGCATGCGCCTCGGCCGCGAGCGCCTCGTCCTCGACCACCAGCACCTTGACACTCATGCCGCGGCCTCCGTAGCTAGGGTGACGGTGAACTCCGCACCACCGAGGTGCGAGCGGCCGATGACGACCTCGCCACCATGACGCCGGGCGATCTGGCCGACCAGCGCGAGACCCAGGCCTCGACCTGTACCGGGCTCGGCCTTCGTGGTCCAGCCGCGGTCGAGGACGCGCGCCGAGTCGGCGTCGTCCAGGCCCGGACCGCTGTCGCCGACGCGTACGGTGAGGGTGTCGTCGTCGCCGGTGAGGTGGACCTCGACCTGGCGGAACTCGAAGCCGGAGACGGCGTCGATGGCGTTGTCGACGAGGTTGCCCAGCACCGTCACCAGGTCGCGGGGCGGGATGCCCGTGCCGGGTGGCACCTCGCCGACGATGCGGAACTCGACGCCCTGCTCGGCCGCCTCGGCCGACTTGCCGAGCAGGAGCGCGGCCACGACGGGATCCTCGACCGCACCGACGACCCGGTCGGTGAGGAGCTGGGCGACCTGGAGCTCCTCGGTGGCGAACTCGACCGCATCCTGCTCCCTGCCCATCTCGATCAGGGACACCACCGTGTGGAGCCGGTTGGCCGCCTCGTGGTTCTGCGACCGCAGCGACTCGGTGAGGCGGCGTACGACCTCGAGCTCGCCGGTCACCGAGCGCAGCTCGGTGTGGTCGCGCAGCGTCACCACGGCGCCCACCTCGCGGCCGTCCCACAGCGCCGGTGCCGAGGAGACGACGAGGATCCGCTCGCCGGCGAGGTAGAGGTCATCGGACTCGGCGGTGCGGCCGCGGGCGGCGGCGACCAGTCCGGGCGCCAGGTCGAGGTCCTCGATCCGGGTGCCGATGACGTCGTCCGGCAGTGCCAGCAGGCGCCGGGCCTCGTCGTTGACCAGCTGCACGCGCCCCTCTCCGTCGAGGAGGAGCAGACCCTCGCGGACCGAGTGGAGGACGGCGGAGTAGTACTCGTACATCCGGGCCAGCTCCCGCTCGCCCATGCCGTGGGTCAGCCGGTGCAGGCGCCGGCTCAGCAGCCAGGCACCGGTCAGCCCGACGGCCAGCACGAGCGCGCCGCACAGCAGCACGATGGTGACGTCGCGCCTGAGCCCGCGGTTGATGTCGCTGACCGTGATGCCGACGGACACGAGCGCGACGACCTCGTCACCGGCCTCGACCGGAACCACCGACCGGACCGATGGTCCGAGCGTGCCGGTGTACTGCTGGGTGAAGACCTCGCCATCGGGCGCGCCACCGAGGTCGCCGACGAACTTCCCGCCGATCTGGCGCGGATCGGTGTGGGTGTAGCGGGTGCGGTCCAGGTCCATCACCACGACGAAGTCGGTGTCGGTGTCGCGGCGTACCTGCTCGGTCCAGGGCTGGAGTGTCGCCGTCGGGTCCTCGCCGCGCAGTGCCGTGAGGACGGTGGGGGAGTCGGCGACGGTCTGGGCGACGGCCACCGCGCGCTGGGTGGCGCGGCTGTAGGAGTCGCGCTGGGCGTCGTAGGACGCCATCAGGATGCCGGTGACGACGAGCAGCAGCACCGTGCCGAACTGGAGGAGCAGAACCTGCTGGGCCACCGGCCGATCGCGGAGAACGCGGGGGCGGAACGGGTGGACACGGGACACGACCTCATTCTGGACCACCTCGGTTGCGTGGTTGTGATCGTGGCCACGAACACAACGAACACAACAGTGACGGTCGTCACGTTCTCCCGGAGAGTTGCCCGAGTTGCCCCGGAGGGCAGGCCACACCGGACCAGGAGGAACGATGAGCACGACCCCCACAGAGACAAGACCCAAGAAGGACCGGACACACTATCTCTACATCGCGGTGATCGCCGCGGTGGTCCTCGGCATCCTGGTCGGGCTGATCGCCCCGTCGTTCGCGGTGGAGCTGAAGCCGATCGGCACGGCCTTCGTGAACCTGATCAAGATGATGATCCAGCCGATCATCTTCTGCACCCTGGTCATCGGCGTCGGCTCGGTCGCCAACGCGGCCAAGGTCGGCAAGGTCGGTGGCCTGGCGCTGATCTACTTCATCGTGATGTCCACCGTCGCCCTGGCGATCGGCGTCATCGTCGGCAACATCATCGACCCGGGCACCGGCCTGCAGATCAGCTCGGACGCGTCCAGTGCGGGCCAGGAGGCTGCCTCGGAGGGGCACGCGAGCACGACCGACTTCCTCCTCAGCATCATCCCGACCTCGCTCTTCTCCGCGCTGACCTCCGGCGTGGTGCTGCAGACCCTGCTGGTGGCACTGCTGGTCGGCTTCGCGCTGCAGCGGATGGGGGAGTCGGGCAAGCCGATCCTCAACGCGATCACCGCGATCCAGAACCTCATCTTCCGCGTGCTCGCGATGATCATGTGGGCCGCCCCGGTCGGCGCCTTCGGTGCCATCGCCGGCGTGGTGGGCGAGACCGGCATCGACGCCCTGAAGAGCCTCGCCGTCATCATGATCGCCTTCTACGTCACCTGTGCGATCTTCGTCTTCGGCATCCTGGGCGCGATCCTCAAGCTGGCCACCGGCGTGAACCTCTTCAAGCTGCTCAAGTACCTCGCCCGCGAGTTCCTGCTCATCCTCTCGACCAGCTCGTCCGAGTCGGCCCTCCCGCGCCTGATCGCGAAGATGGAGCACGCCGGTGTCGAGAAGGCGACGGTCGGTGTCGTGGTCCCCACGGGCTACTCGTTCAACCTGGACGGCACCGCGATCTACCTGACGATGGCCTCGATCTTCATCGCCGACGCGATGGGTGACCCGCTGAGCATCGGCGAGCAGATCGGCCTGCTGCTGTTCATGATGATCGCCTCCAAGGGTGCCGCCGGTGTCACCGGCGCGGGCCTGGCGACCCTCGCCGGCGGGCTGCAGTCCCACCGCCCGGAGATGGTCGACGGGGTCGGGCTCATCGTGGGCATCGACCGGTTCATGTCCGAGGCCCGTGCGCTGACCAACTTCGCCGGCAACTCGGTCGCCACCGTCCTGGTCGGCCACTGGACCAAGACCATCGACCACAGCCAGCTCGACCGTGTCCTCGACGGTCAGGACCCGTTCGACGAGACGACCATGGTCGACGACCACGCGGCTCCGCCCGCAGCGGAGACCGAGAAGGCGCGGGTCTAGACCCCACGTCAACAGGCCGTACGCCGCGCGGGCACGCGCGACGTACGGCCTGTTGTCATCGGTTGCGGTAGAGGATGCGCGCCAGCTCGAACGGCGCGACGCGCCACGACCCGATCGGCTCGTCGTCGAGGCCGATCCGGCCGAGCGCGGCGATGATCCAGGAGAACGCGAAGCAGCCGACGCCGGCGACGGCCCAGATCCCGACCGTACGCCACGCCAGACCGCCGCCGAAGGCCCGGAAGATGCCGATGACGGCAGCGATCACGGCGATCGCCGCGATCAGCCAGAAGAGGATCGAGCAGATGACAGCGGCCAGCCGGCCGGCTACGGCCAAGGGGTCGCGAGGAGGCTGGTGATGGGACCCGTGACCGGGGCCGTGATGGGGAGGGTGCGGATAGTTCATTTGGGCCCTGATTCTGGCCTAACTCGCCCGTCGGGGCCACACCGGGCTGGCGGGTCTTCCTGGAGGCGGAGCACGGGAGAGGTATCCTCCTGCGCGTTCTCGGGTAAGTGTTCGACAATTTCCCCGGGACATCGATGGACCGTAGCGACTAGTGTTACGGAGATCACATAACGAGGCGCTGCCTCGTGGACCCGACGCGGCCTGCGTGGCACGACTCCGTGGATCAAACGACGATGGAGGGTGCAATCAGATGCACGTGCGAAAGTGGCAAATCGGAGCAGTGGTCGCAGGTCTGCTCGCCGTGACCGGCTGTGGCGTTCCCGGTGGCGGTGGCAACAACGATGCCGGCGACACCGAAGAGGGAGACGGCAGCATCCAGATCCTCGGCGCGATCCCCGAGGGCGAGGCAGTGGGGCTCAACGCGGCCCTCGACACGTTCACCAAGGACACCGGGATCGAGGTGACCTACACCCCCTCGACGGACTTCACCACCGAGATCCGCACCAAGGTCAACGGAAACGATGCCCCCGACATCGCGCTCTTCCCGCAGCCCGGTCTGGTCGGCGACCTGACCGAGTCGGGTGACACGCTGCCGCTCGACGACCTCATCGACGTCGGCTCGCTCGACGACACCATGATCCCCGGCCTGATGGACTCGGTCGAGATCGACGACAAGACCTACGGCGTCCCGATCCGCGTCTCGATGAAGTCGCTGGTCTGGACCCCGAAGAACTTCGAGCAGGCCGGCTACAAGACGCCCACGACCTGGGACGAGCTGCGGAGCCTCGAGGACCAGATGATCGCCAAGGGCCAGACCCCGTGGTGCCTCGGCGCCGAGGCCGGTGCCGATACCGGCTGGGTCTACACCGACTGGGTCGAGGAGATCGTCCTGCGCCAGGAGGGCCCGGAGTTCTACGACGACTGGGTCTCCCACGAGGTCCCCTTCAACGACCCGAAGATCGTCCAGGCGATCGAGACCATGGGCGACATCATCAACAAGCCGAAGAACGTACGCGGCGGGGCCGACGGCACGCTGAGCGAGCCCTTCGGCGACTCCCCGCTCCCGCTCTTCGACGCGAAGCCGGGCTGCGAGATGCACCGCCAGGCCAACTTCATCACCACCTTCTTCCCGAAGGACGTCCAGCAGGACCTGGCCGGCAACGTCGGCGTCTTCGCGCTGCCGGGCAACATGGAGGGCGGCTTCGAGGGCAACCCGGTGCTCGGCGGCGGTGACATGGCGACCGCCTTCACCAACGACACCGACGTGGTGGAGCTGATGGAGTTCTTCGCGTCTCCCGACTTCGGCGCCGAGTGGGCCCAGGCCGGTGGCTGGCTCTCGCCGAGCACGGAGTTCGACAACTCGCAGTACGCCGACCCGATGTTCGGTGAGATCGCGACCCTGCTGCAGGACGCCGACACCTTCCGCTTCGACGGTTCGGACCTGATGCCCGCGCAGGTCGGCGCCGGCACGTTCTGGAGCGAGATGAACGCCTACGTCGGAGGTGAGAAGAGCGCTCAGGAAGCTGCCGACGCGATCGAGGAGAGCTGGCGAGGATGAGCGATGATCCTTACCTGAAGATCCTCAACGGCCTGGTCGCCATCGTCCTCGGGGTCGGTGGCACCGCCGCTCTCTACTGGCTGCTCAACTTCCTCTCGGGCCTCCTGCCCGGCAAGTGGGAGCGGCGGGTCAAGCCGTACGTCTTCATCGGCCCGGCCATCGTGGTGGTCGCCGTCTTCCTGGTCTACCCGGCCGTGATGACGGTGATCTACAGCTTCGCCGACGCCAACAGCATCAACTGGGTCGGGTTCGAGAACTACACCTCGCTCTTCCGCGACGACGAGTTCATCGGCACGCTGGTCAACAACCTGCTCTGGATCCTCATCGTCCCGGTCGGCAGCGTCATCGTCGGCCTGCTCGTGGCGGTGCTGGCCGACCAGCTCAAGGCGTTCCCGGAGCGGGTCGCGAAGTCGGTCATCTTCATGCCGATGGCGATCAGCTTCGTCGGGGCGAGCACGATCTGGGGCTTCGTCTACGCGACCAGGTTCGCGCAGGGGGACAAGCAGATCGGTCTCCTCTCGGCGATCTCGACGAGTCTCGGCTTCGAGCCGGTCGCCTGGCTTCGCATCTCCGACTACAACCTCAACGACCTGCTCCTGATCGTCATCATGATCTGGTTGCAGGCCGGGTTCGCGATGGTGCTGCTCTCCTCGGCGATCAAGGGTGTCCCCGAGGACACCGTGGAGGCGGCGCGCATCGACGGGGCCAGTGAGATCCAGATCTTCTTCCAGGTCGTCGTGCCGCAGATCTGGCCGACGGTGATCGTGGTCTTCGTGACCGTTCTCATCCTGGTCCTGAAGGTCTTCGACATCGTCTACGTGATGACCGGAGGCGGAGCGGGCACGTCGGTGCTGGCCAACACCTTCTTCGTGGAGCTCTTCGAGTTCGGTGATGCGGGCCGGGCGGCTGCGGTCGTGGTCGTCCTGATGATCGCCGTGATCCCGGTGATGATCTACCAGATGCGCCAGTTCAAGAAGCAGGAGGCCCGCTGATGAGGAACCTCACCCTTGGCAGCGTCGCTGCCCGTGTCGGCATCGTTCTGCTGTGCGTGCTCTGGTTCATCCCGACCCTCGGCCTGTTGGTCTCGTCGTTCCGCGACGAGGCCGACGTGAAGTCGTCGGGCTGGTGGACGGTCATCACCGACCCGTTCTCCCAGTGGACGTTCGACAGCTACACGCAGGTCCTCGAGAGCGGGATGGCGAACGCTTTCGTGAACTCGATCGTCGTCTCCGTCCCGGCGACGTTGCTGCCGATCATGATCGCTGCGTTCGCCGCGTACGCGTTCACGTTCATGCGGTTCCCGGGGCGCAACGTGCTGTTCCTGGTGATCGTCGGTCTGCTGGTCGTGCCGTTGCAGGTGGCCTTCGTGCCGCTGCTCAGCCTGTTCAGCGCCTACAACCTCAACGGCACCTTCCTCGCGGTCTGGCTGGCCCACACCGCGTTCGGGATGCCGTTGGCGGTCTTCATCCTGCGCAACTACATGGCGACCCTGCCGCAGGAGATCATCGAGTCGGCCGAGATCGACGGGGCCTCCCACTTCCAGACCTTCTGGAGGCTGATCGTGCCGATGTCGGTGCCCGCGCTGGCAGCGTTCGCGATCTTCCAGTTCCTCTGGGTCTGGAACGACCTGCTGGTCGCGCTCATCTTCCTCGGGGCGGGTGACAACGAGGTCGTCACGATCACGTTGCGTGACCTGATCGGCGACCGTGGCCAGGAGTGGCACCTGCTCACCGCAGGTGCGTTCATCACGATGACGGTGCCGCTGCTGGTGTTCTTCTCGCTGCAGCGCTACTTCGTCCGTGGACTCACCGCTGGTTCCGTGAAGGGCTGAGGTCGGTCCGCGCCCGGCGGGCGTCATGTCTCCTCGGAGGCATGACGCCCGTTCGTGTTTCCCGGCGACCGAGCGGTGACACGGCGGATGTCGGAGGCACTCATGCAACAGACGACAGAGCGCTGCGGATAGGGTCACAGATGTGTCCGAGACATCTGCATTCACCCCGAAGTGGGCCGGTGTCGAGCAGATCGCTCTTCCTGAGACGGTGCGGTCGCCGTGGTGGCAGCTCGGGCGGCGGCTGCTGGCCGCGCTCGCGATCCTGGTCGGCACGGTCCTGCTGGTCTATCTCGACCGCGATGCGTACGCCGACAACAACGATCCCACCGGCCAGATCAGCCTGATCGACGCGATCTACTACACGACGGTGACGCTGAGCACGACCGGCTACGGCGACATCGCCCCGGTCGAGGCGCATGCGCGGATGATCAACGCGTTCATCATCACGCCGGCCCGCATCGCGTTCCTGGTGCTGCTGATCGGCACCACCCTCGAGGTCCTCACCAAGCAGGGCCGTGACCTCATCCGAGTCGCTCGCTGGAGGAAGAAGATGTCCCAGCACATCGTCGTCGTGGGCTACGGCACCAAGGGACGCAGCGCCGTCGAGACGCTGCTCAGCAATGGTGCCGACCCCGAGGAGTTCGTCGTGGTCGACCCGGACCCGGTGGCACGCTCCGATGCCCACTCCGACGGGATCGCGGTGGTCACCGGCGACGCGACCCGGCGCGAGGTGCTCATGCGAGCGGGTGTGAAGGACGCCGAGCAGGTCATCATCACCACCAACCGTGACGACTCCAACGTGCTCACGATCTTGACGGTGCGACAGATCAACCCGGACGCGTGGATCGTCGCCGCGGCCCGGGAGCGCGAGAACGCGCCGTTGATGAAGCAGTCCGGAGCAGACTCGGTGATCACCTCCGCCGACGCTGTCGGTCGGCTGATGGGGCTCTCCACCATCTCGCCGACCCTGGGCTCGGTCATGGAGGACCTGCTCAACTCCGGCATCGGCCTCGAGGTCGCCGAGCGTGACCTGCTGGTCAACGAGGTCGGCAAGCAGCCGCAGCAGCTCGCCGACCAGGTGATCGCGGTCGTACGCGACGAGAAGGTCTTCCGCTACTTTGACCCGGTCGTCGGCACCCTGTCGCGCGGGGACCGGCTGGTCGTCGTGCGGGCCGCGAAGGAGCTGCCCTGGGCGCCGCGTCCGGGGACGCACGGCGAGGACACCGCGGAGGTGTAGCTCTCGCCGAAATAGAAGTCAGCCGCTGGCGTCTCGGGTCACCAGCGGCTGACATGGAAGAGATTAGCCGACCGGCCAGCGACCTTCAAAGAGTCGATCTGCACTTTTATGAAGATGGCCCAGATGGGCTATGCCGGGTAGTTCGAGACGGTGGCGCGTGGCGGTTTCGGAGGCGCCCGTCGCGCCTGGGAGGATGTACGCATGACCGAGGCGCCCCACAGCCCCGGGTCTGCCGACGGGCAGCCGGGCCTTTCCGAGAACGAGAAGCGACTGCTCGACTTCGAGCGTTCCTGGTGGTCGGCCGGCACCGGCCGCGACGACGCGGTCCGGGAGCAGCTGGGGATGAGCGCCGCCGAATACCACCGTGCCGTCAACGATCTGATCGACAAGCCCGAGGCGCTCGCCTACGACGGAGTCCTGGTGCGACGGCTGCGACGGCAGCGCGACGCGCGGCGTACGCAGCGCTCGCAGAACCCGCGCTCCTAGCCCTCTCGGGTGGTCTGAGTAGCCCGGTCGGATCATTTGCAGTCTTATGCATTGCAGGTGCTTGCACGTGTTCGGCCTCGTCGGCTAACGTTCTACTTGTCAGCCGCTGGTGACCCGAGACGCCAGCGGCTGACTTCTGTTTTCCCCGGGAAACTGGCGCATCCGACATGTACCCGTGGGTATTCATATGTTGTCGTAAAAGCGACTCGATGCGATGCAAGGTTATGAAGCATTAACCTGATTGACCCGCTCCTCGGCCGATCGCCACTGTCCATGAGTCAGTATCGGCTGCTCCGCTTCGGCGGGGCCGGCTCAAGGAGAGTCTGCGTGAACAACAGACGCGTAGCGCAGGGCCTGACCATGGCCCTCATCTCGGCAGTGGCCGCCATCAGCATGCCCACCGGCGTGCAGGCGGCCACCGACCCCAAGCCCGGCAAGGGCACCGTCGCATCCCAGGAGACCGACGACGGCCGCGCGGTCGTCAGCGGCAAGGAAGCCAGGACCAAGGCGGAGAGGTCGGCAGCGGCCTTCGTCGCCGCCGACCCCGCGGCGCTGAAGCTCGGCGCCAAGGACGAGGCCGTCCGATTGAAGACGTACCAGTCCTCCGGACTTCAGTACGTCTCCTACGACCGCACCCACCAGGGCCTGCGGGTCGTCGGCGGCGACTTCGTCGTCGCGGCCGACGGCGAGGGCAACCTGCTGGGCACCTCGGTCGCCCAGGACGCCCCGGTCAAGGTGGCCACCACGAAGCCCGCGATCACCGAGGCGAAGGCGGAGAAGGTCGCCAAGGGCCAGGTGACCAAGCCGGCCGTCGAGTCCAGCGAGCTGGTCATCGTCCAGGGCGAGGGCGGCTCGGACCTCGCGTACGAGACGATCGTGACCGGCACCCGCGCCGGTGAGCCCTCCCGGCTCTCGGTCTTCGTCGACGCCGCCACCGGCAAGGTGCTCTCGACCAAGGAGCACGTCGTGCAGGGCACGGGCAGCTCGGGCTACTCCGGGACTGTGTCGATCTCCACGCAGCTCTCCGGCTCGACGTACTCGCTGACCGACCCGTCCGCGACGTCGCTCAAGTGTCAGAACGCGACTGGCAACGTGACCTACACCGGCACCGACGACTCCTGGGGCAACGGCGACCCGACCAACCGGGAGACCGGCTGTGTCGATGCGTTCTACGCCGCCCAGCAGGAGAAGGGCATGCTGACCTCGTGGCTGGGGCGCTCGGGCATGGACGGCTCGGGCGGCTGGCTCCCGATCCGGGTCGGCCTGAACGACGTGAACGCCTACTACGACGGCACCCAGGTGCAGATCGGCCACTCCCAGTCCGGCTCGCGCTGGATCGGCTCGCTCGACGTCGTCGCCCACGAGTTCGGCCACGGCATCGACGACCACACCCCGGGCGGGATCTCGGGTGGCAACACCCAGGAGTTCGTCGCGGACACCTTCGGTGCGGCGACCGAGTGGTACGACAACCAGACCGCCAACGACACCCCCGACTACACCGTCGGTGAGGAGGTCGACCTGGTGGGTGCCGGACCGATCCGCAACATGTACAACCCCTCGCTGGTCGGCGACGACAACTGCTACTCGTCCTCGACGCCGGGCGACGAGGTCCACGCCGCGGCCGGCCCAGGCAACCACTGGTTCTACCTGCTCGCCGAGGGCTCCAACCCGACCAACGGGCAGCCGACCTCGCCGACCTGCAACTCGTCCACCGTCACCGGTGTCGGGATCCAGAAGGCGATGAAGGTCATGTACAACGCGATGCTGCTCAAGACCTCGTCGTCGTCGTACCTGAAGTACCGCACCTGGACGCTCACCGCGGCCAAGAACCTGTACGGCACCACGACCTGCACCGAGTTCAACGCGGTCAAGGCCGCTTGGAACGCCGTCTCGGTCCCCGCCCAGACCGGTGACCCGACCTGTACGCCGGGCGGCAGCAGTCCCGTCACGGTGGCCTCGCCGGGCTCGAAGACCGGCACGGTCGGCACCGCGATCTCGTCCTTCGCGGTCACGGCCTCCGGTGGCACCTCGCCCTACACCTACACGGCCACCGGCCTGCCCACCGGCGTCTCGATCTCGACCTCGGGCACCGTCTCCGGTACGCCGACCACGGCCGGCACCTTCACGCCCACCGTCACCGCGACGGACTCCGCCGGCGTGACCGGCTCGGTGCAGTTCACCTTCACCGTCTCCGGCACCGGTGGTGGCACCTGCTCGGGCCAGAAGCTGACCAACCCGGGCTTCGAGTCCGGCGCGACCGGCTGGACCGCCTCCTCGGGAGTGATCGACAGCTCGACCAGCGCCCCGGCGCACTCGGGTTCCTACAAGGCCTGGCTGAACGGCTACGGGTCCACCCACACCGACACGCTGTCGCAGTCGGTCACCATCCCGTCCGGATGTGCGGCCACGCTGACGTTCTGGCTCTACGTCGACTCCGATGAGACGACCACGACCTCGGCGTACGACAAGCTGACGGTCAAGGCCGGGTCCACCACCCTGGCGACCTACTCGAACCTGAACAAGGGTTCGGGCTACGTCCAGCGCTCGCTCAGCCTCAACGGCCAGGCGGGCTCGACGGTCACCCTCACCTTCACCGGTACGGAGGACTCCTCCCTCGGGACGAGCTTCCTGATCGATGACACGGCAGTGAACCTGTCGTAGGTGGAACAGCGCGGCGCCCCCGCTCCCGCGACCG
>NZ_JBHVGB010000091.1:0-21878 GCF_042801335.1 Nocardioides sp. NPDC057577
GGCCCGCGGCGACACGCACCGAGAGATCGACGACCTCAGCGTAGGACCAGGTGTCCTCGCCGCAGACGAGACAGGGCGCGTCGCCCCCCAGCGAGGCGCCCTTGTCCAGATAGTCGACGAGCTGCATCGGGCCGCCCTCAGCCGCGCTGCCGGGTCACGACCGGCTCCGAGACCAGCCCGAAGGCCTGCAGCTGCCCGAGGAGCTCGCGGTGACCGAACGCCTGGCAGCCCGAGGCGAAGCCCACCCGGCGAGGCGGCTGCTGCAGCAGCGAGTAGGCGACGTACGCCTGCATCAGCCCGGTCTGCTTGTAGTTCTGGTTGCCGTGGATCACGCAGTGCGCGCGCCCCAGTGGGCCGGAGGCGTGGACCGAGTCGAGCGACTTGTTCAGGCGCGGGTTCTCGCGCGGCGGCATCTGGTTCATCACCTGGGCCGCCGTGGCGGTCAGCGCCTCGTCGCGCTGCTCGGCATCCATGTCCTTGGTCGCCTCCAGCGCACCCGCCACGATCTGCGGCACCCCGTTCATCAGTGCGGCGTTGAAGACGCCACCCTGGGCCTTGCAGGTGGCCACCTTGGGGTCGCGGCGGTACCAGACCGGGTGCGAGGTGCCACCCCACGGCAGCGAGAGCGCCAGCTCGTGCTGGCCCGGCACCACGAGCGGGACGAGCCCGGCGTTGGGGTCGAACTCGACGTACGCGTTCTGCTCCAGGTAGTGCGCCTTCGAGGTCGCGGCGTTGACCAGGATCGTGCGGGTCGAGGCGATCGTGGGGGAGCCACCCCAGAAGACCGCGATGTCGAGGGTGTCGAGGCCGGGCTGCTCGAGGCAGATCTCGGCTGCGATCTCGCCGGTGGTGTACATCTGCGCGATGCCCGGCGCGAGCAGCAGGCCCTTCTCGGCAAAACCCTCGCCGTAGGTCTCGTCGCAGGTGATCAGCCAGTCCTGCTCACCGGTGGTGTCGGTGTAGTGGACCCCGGCGGCCAGCGCGGCCTCCACGACCTCGGGACCGTACTGGGAGAACGGGCCGACGGTGTTGAGGACGACACGGGCGCCGGTGAGCAGCTCGGTCAGCGCCTCGACGGTGTGCTCGACCTCGGCGATCTCGTAGTCGGCGGTCTCGATGCCGGGTACGTGGGCGGCCATCGCGGCGACCAGCTTGTCCTTGGAGCGGCCGGCGGCCACGAACGGCACCCCGAGCTCACGCAGGTATTCACAGACCAGCCGGCCGGTGTAGCCGGAGGCGCCGTAGACGACGACGGGCTTGTTGTTCTCGCTCATGGTCACATCCCCATTCCGCCGTCGACCGGCAGGCCGACTCCGTTGATGAACTTCGCCTGGTCGGAGGCGAGGAAGGCGACCGCGTCGGCCATGTCCTCGACCGTGCCGAGCCGGCCCGACGGGGTGAGCTCCACGACGCCGGCGACGGCCGCGTCGGGAGACTCGAAGAGCCCGAGGTTGGCGGTGTCGACGGCCAGCCCGACGCCCATCTCGGTCGGGACCAGTCCTGGGTAGATGCAGTTGATGCGTACGCCGTAGCCGAGCTTGCCGCTC
Source organism: Nocardioides sp. NPDC057577 (assembly GCF_042801335.1). NCBI lineage: Bacteria > Bacillati > Actinomycetota > Actinomycetes > Propionibacteriales > Nocardioidaceae > Nocardioides > Nocardioides sp. NPDC057577. The sequence goes on from NZ_JBHVGB010000091.1 coordinate 1,548, forward strand.
TCCATCGCCGCCACGCGGGTCAGGCGGTCGACGGCGCTCTTGGTGGCCGAGTAGACCGAGATGCCCGGGAAGGCGATAGTGGCCGCCACGGAGGCGACGTTGATGATCACGCCTCCGTTGCCCGCGGCGCCGTCGGGCCGCATCGTGCGCAGCCCGTGCTTGAGGCCGAGGGCGGTGCCGAGCACGTTGACCTCGAGCATCTTCTTCACGTCGTTCGGGTCGAGCTCGGTGACCAGGCTGGTGATCTCGACCCCGGCGTTGTTGACCAGGATGTCGAGGCCGCCGAGTGCGTCGACCGCGGCGGCCGCGCCCGCCTCCCAGGAGGCGTCGTCGGTGACGTCGAGGTGCACGAAGGTGCCGCCGATGGACTCGGCCACCTTGACGCCCTGGTCGTCCTTCAGGTCGGCGACGGCCACCTTGGCGCCGGCTGCCGCGAGCGCTCGGGCCATCCCCTCACCCAAGCCTTGGGCGCCGCCCGTGACGAGTGCCGTACGTCCGCTCAGATCGGTCATCTGTGACTCCTTCGTCGCTGTGATGTCGCTGTGATCCGGCTCACAGGCAATCGCGAATCTTGACGAGTGTCAAGAGTTTTCTTGACGATTGACCAGAAAATGGTCCGGATGGCATCGACGACCGCACGGGAGGGGGTATCGTTGCCGCCCATGACCCAGGTCGCTGCCCCGAAGGCGTCTCGCCGCACGCCCGCCGACAAGCACGACGAACGCCGCAAGGCGCTCGCCGAGTCGGCGCTGCGCACCCTCGGGGAGCTGGGCTACGCGCGGGCCAGCCTGCGCGAGATCGCCAACAACTCCGAGTTCAGCCACGGCGTCGTGCACTACTACTTCAACGACAAGCTCGAGCTGATCGTCTACTGCGTGCGCTACTACAAGCAGACCTGCGTCCACCGCTACGACGGCGTCGTCGCCGAGGCGACCTCCCCGGACGACCTCGTCGCCCGGTTCGGCGACAAGCTCGTCGAGACGATCGTCGAGGAAGCGCCGATGCACCGGCTCTGGTACGACCTACGCTCGCAGTCCATGTTCGAGGAGAGCCTGCGCGAGGCGGTCACCCAGATCGACCTGAGCCTGGAGGACATGATCGCGCGGGTCGTGAACCGCTACGCCGCGCTCGCCGGCACCGAGCCCGCGATCCCGGCGCCGGTCGCCTACGGGATGTTCGACGGCGTCTTCCAGCAGGCTCTGCTGGGCTACCTCAATGGTCGCGAGGCTGCCCTGGAGGATCTGCGCAGCCAGGTCGTCGGGCTGATGCCGATGCTACTGGCGCCCAAGCGGTAGAGCCCGGTCAGCGGCGGATCGGCCGGCCGGGGTAGGCCGTGGGGTCGAGGCTGCCGTCGCGCACGACGAAGGTGCCGTCGACCAGGAGATGGACGACGCCGGCCGAGGGCCGGGTGGGATCGAGGTAGGTGGCCCGGTCGGTGATCCGGTCGGGGGAGAGGACGACCAGGTCGGCGTCGGCACCGGGTGCGAGGTATCCCTTGCCACGCATGGCCGGGGTGAACGGGGCGAGCACCTGAGCTGGTAGGTAGGAGCAGCGGCGGAAGGCCTCCGGCCAGGTCCAGGCGCCGGTCTCGCAGACCATGCGGCGCAACGAGCGGGCGTAGGTGCCTGACGTACGAGGGTGGGTCTGGCCGCCGGGCGGCAGCGGCCACTCCCGGGTGTCGCTCACGCCGCCGGCCCACTCCACCGGCATCGCGTCGCTGGCCACGATCGCGTCCGGGAAGGCGAGGGCGCGCTGCAGCATCGCGTCGTCGGTGGGGGAGTCCTCCTCGAGGAAGTGGACCACGCAGACGGCGCCGGGGTCGGTGGCGCGCAGCTCGGCCAGGCGCGCAACCGACGCGATCCGCTCCCCGGTGGTCACCATCGTGATCGAGGACGGCGTCAGGCCCCAGGCGCCGAGCCGCTCGGGTGCCAGGAAGAAGGCGCCGACGGCCGTGGAGCCGGCGCCGTACGGATAGGCCTCGACGGTGACGTCGGACCCGGCCGTGCGGGCCTCGTCGAGCAGGCCGAGGACGCGGTCGACGTGGCGGCGGGAGGTGCTGTTGACGTGGCAGTGGTGCATCCGCGCGCCCGTCTCGGCGGCGGCGCGGGTGATCTCCTCCGAGCCGTCGATCGGGGTGGTGGGGTCGGCCTCGACGATCTCGCGTACGTGGGTGAACGTCGCCGTGCCGCTGCGGGCGGCGAGCCTGGCGACGTCGAGGAACTCGGCGGGGTCCGAGCGTGGGGCGTAGCCCATCAGCACCCCGATCCCGAGGGCCCCTGCGGCCAGCTCGGACTCGAGCAGCTCGAGCCAGGCGTGCCGCTCAGCGGCCGAGGACGTACGTTGCCAGGCCGGGTCACCGAGCATCGACAACGAGGTCTCCAGGTCGGCGGCCGGCGTGATCCCGAGATGCGCGACGGCACGGGCATCGCCCCACGAGGCCGAGAAGCCGTAGTGGAGCACCCGGCCGTCGGCCGCGGCCCGCTCGTAGGCCAGGTCGAGAGGGAGCAGCCCGGACTCCAGGTCGAGGGTGGTGGTGACCCCGTCCATCGCCTGGAGGCGCTGGCCGGCGACCGAGTGGACGTGGCTGTGCAGGTCGACGAACCCGGGACCGACGACGAGCCCGGTCACGTCGATCACCTCGGCGGCCGGATCGTCGGGCACCCTCCCGACGGCCACCACGGACCCGTCGGAGACGGCGACGTCGGCCATCTGCTCGGTCCCTGCTCGGGGGTCGACGACCCGGCCACCACGGAGAATCAGCACCCCGCCATCAAACCGTCCTCCGCCACGGCGGCCATTGTCCGATCGGACAACAGCACCTCCTGTTGACTGTCCGGTAGGACGAACACGTACACCGTCGGGACTCCCTACGGTTTCGGCATGCCCCACGACCAGACCCGCCCGGACGCCGCGCGGCACCTGCAGGAGAGCTTCGCCGACCTCGTCGCCGAGCACGGCGTGCCCGGCGCATCGATCGCCGTCCTCACCGGCGACGAGGTGATCACCGCTGCCGCCGGAACGGCCAGCCTGGCCACCGGGGTCGAGGTCGACACCGAGACCGTCTTCCAGATCGGCTCGATCACCAAGATCTGGACCACGACGCTGGTGATGCAGCTGGTCGACGACGGTCTCCTCGATCTGGACCGGCCGGTGCGTGACTACCTGCCCGAGCTCGTCATCGGCGACCGCGAGGCCGGCGAGACGATCACGACCCGCCAGCTGCTGTGCCACACGGCGGGCTTCGAGGGCGACATCTTCACCGACACCGGCCGCGGCGAGGACGCCGTCGAACGTTACGTCGCCACCCTCACCGACCTGCCGCAGCTGTTCGCCCCCGGTGAGACGTTCTCCTACAACAACACCGGCTTCGTCGTGCTCGGTCGGCTGGTCGAGGTGCTCCGACAGGCCCCGTTCGACCAGGTGCTCCTCGATCGGATCGCGCGACCGCTCGGCCTCGCCAGCGTCTCCCCGAGTCCGTACGAGGCCATCCTCCGCCGTGCCGCCACCGGCCACATGCCGGGGACCGACGGTGCCCCGGAGGCGGCGCCGACCTGGGCGCTGGCCAGGTCCAACGCGCCGGCCGGCTCCATGCTCGCGATGACGGCGAGCGACCTGCTCGGCTTCGTGCGGATGCACCTGAGCGGCGGCACCGCGCCCGACGGGACCCAGGTCCTCTCCGCCGCGGCCGTCGCGGCGATGCGGGAGCGGCAGGTCGAGCTGCCGCTGCTCTCCGGGATGGGCAGCGCCTGGGGCCTGGGCTGGGAGCTCGTCGACACCCCGCAGGGCGCCGTCCTCGCCCACGACGGCGGCACCATCGGCCAGGCCGCGTTCCTCCGGATCGTGCCCGAGCAGCGGCTGGCCGTCGCCCTGCTCACGAACGGAGGCGAGGTCTTCGGGCTCTTCAACGCGGCGGTCGCGGGACTGCTCGACGAGCTCGGCGGCGTACGACTTCCCGACCGGCCCACGCCACCGGTCGCGCCGGCGACGGTCGACGTCGACAGGTTCCTGGGCCACTACGCGGACACGATCTACGACATCGAGGTCACTGCCGACGGTGCCGGCGGGCTCGTCCTCGACCGCACCCCCAAGGACATCATCGCCGAGATCGGCGAGCAGCCGATGCGGTTCTCCCTCGTCCACCTCGACGGCGACTCCTTCATCGCCACCGAGCCCGTCCGCGGCATCCACGTCGTCTTCGCCTTCCTCGGCGAGGCGGACGCCCCGGCGAAGTACGTCCACTACGGCCGCGTCGTCGCGCGCGCCGACTGACCACTCTGCGCGAGAACCCTGCCCGAAAAACCTTGCCCGAGAACCTTGTCCGAGAGAGGTACGTCCCCCATGAACCAGCGCCGAGCCCGAGCAGCCCTGAGACCCGCCCTCGCGGCGCTGACCCTGCCCCTGGCCGCCGCGGGCCTGGCCGCGTGCGGCTCCGGCTCGGGCGGCGGCACCGAGTCCGAGGCGTACGTCGACGGCGAGTCCTTCACGATGGCGATCGCCTCCGACCCCGGTGCCCTCGACCCGCACGGCGGCGTGACCAGCACCTTGCTGCAGCTGAGCCGGTTCGCGTACGACTCCTTGGTCAGCGTCAACCGCGACGGCGAGGTGCAGGCGCAGCTCGCGGAGAAGTGGAGCGTGGACGGCACCACGGTCACCTTCGACATCAAGAACGACGTGACCTGCGCGGACGGCTCCGAGTTCACTGCGCAGACCGTCGTCGACAACATCAGTTGGGTCGAGGACCCGAAGAACAAGAGCCCCTACCTGGGCGTCTTCATCCCGGCCGGCGCCACCGCGACGGCGTCCGGGCAGACCGTGACGGTCACCTTGGCGGCGCCCGCGCCCTTCGTGCTGGCCTCCTTCTCCAACTTGCCGATGATCTGTGACAGCGGCCTCGCAGACCGGGACAGCCTGAAGGCCGGGACCGCCGGCACGGGCCCGTACGTGCTGAAGGACGCCGTCCCCGGCGACCACTACACCTACGAGGTCCGCGAGGACTACGCCTGGGGCCCCGACGGCGCCACCACCGCGGCCGAGGGGACCCCGGCCACGGTCGAGGCCAAGATCGTCGCCAACGACACCACGGTCGCGAACCAGCTGCTCTCCGGGGACCTCAACGCCGCCTCGATCACCGGTCAGGACGCCGCCCGGCTGGACGCGGCGAAGCTGAACCGGGTCGACGCGCAGGCCGTGGTCGGCGAGCAGTGGTTCAACCACAACGAGGGCCACCCGACCGCTGACCCCGCGGTACGTGCCGCGCTGACCCAGGCGCTCGACCTGGCCGAGCTGCAGAAGGTGATCACCGCCGACAAGGGCGGTCCGGCGACCCAGCTGGCCGTCGTCGAGCCGGCCGGCTGCACCGGCTCCTCCGTCGACGGGAACCTCGCCGACGACGACACGGCTGCCGCTGAGAAGACGCTGGAGGACGCCGGCTGGTCCGCGGGTGCCGACGGGGTCCGCACCAGGGCCGGGAAGCCGCTCGTGGTCGAGTTCGTCTACGACTCCTCGCTCGGCGCGCCCGGCACCGCCGCCGCCGAACTGGCCGTCGCGGCGTGGAAGAAGGTCGGCATCGACGCCAAGGCCACGTCCCTGGACCAGACCGCGATCCAGACCGCGATGTTCGGCACCGGTGACTGGGACGTCGCCTGGGAGCCGGTCAACATCAACACCCCCGACCAGATCGTCCCGTTCCTCTCCGGTCCGGCGCCCGCCGAGGGCGGCAACAACTTCGCCGGCATCGCCAACACCGGCTACGACGCAGCGGTGAAGACCGCGATGGCCAAGAACGGCGCCGAGGGCTGCGCGGACTGGCTGGCCGCGGAGGCGAGCCTGTTCGAGTCGTACGACGTGGTGCCGTTCGCCAACAACCTGCTGCCGTTCTTCTCCCAGGGTGCCGAGCTCGAGGTCGTCGGCGGTGTCGTCCCGACCAGCATCCGGATGCTGGGTTGAGGCAGGCGTCGATGACAGCGACATCAGCGGCGCCTGGACCCCCGAGGACGGAGGTGCCGACGGGGGTGCCGGGCACCCTGGGCGGGCGGTGGACCCAGTTCGCCCTGCGCCGCGGTGGCCGGCTGCTGGTGTCGCTGTTCGTGCTGGTCACCGCAGCGTTCTTGATGATCCACCTGGTCCCCGGCGACCCGGTGCGGGCCGCGCTCGGGATGACCGCGCCGACGGAGCTCGTCGAGGCGCGGCGGCACGCGCTCGGCCTCGACGACCCGCTGCTGACCCAGTACCTGAACTATCTCGGCGGCCTGTTCCGCGGCGACCTCGGCGAGTCGATCCAGACCCAGCTGCCTGTCGGGGAGACCATCGGCCGGCGCCTGGGTGCCACCGTCTCGCTCGGTCTGCTCGCCTTCGTCCTCGCTCTCCTGATCGCCGTACCGCTCGGGGTCTGCGTCGCGGTCGCGACGAGGCGCGGGCGCCGGCAGCGTACGTCGCTGGGGTTCGCCTCCGGCAGCGTGGTGATCGGCTCGATCCCCGACTTCCTGATCGGCGTGGTGCTGGTCGCGGTCTTCGCGGTCGGTCTCGGCTGGCTCCCGGTCGCGGGCCGCGAGGACGGGGCCGCGTCCTACGTCCTGCCCGTCCTCGCCCTGGCGATCGGCCCGGCCGCGATGCTCGCCCGGATCGTCCGCGTCGAGATGATCTCCGTGCTGGAGTCCGACTACATCCGCACCGCGCGGGCCAAGCGGCTCCCGGCACGCCGGATCCACCTGGTGCACGCCCTGCCGAACGCCGTCACCGCCACGCTGACACTCGGCGGGATGCTGCTGGCCTCGATGGTCGCGGGCACGGTGCTGGTCGAGAACGTCTTCGCCTGGCCCGGGCTCGGCAGCACCATCGTTTCGTCGATCGTCACCAAGGACTATCCGGTGGTGCAGGGCACGGTGCTCGTCTACGGGGTGATCGTGCTGCTGGTCAACACGCTCGTCGACGTCGCGCTCGCCGTGCTCGACCCCCGCTCGACGGTGGGGGAGGCCTGATGAGGGCGTTGCGTACGCCGGTGGGGGCGCTCGGCGCGGGTCTGCTCGCGACGGTGCTGCTGCTGGCCGTCCTGGCTCCGGTCGCCTTCGGCGACGGGGCGGCCGCCGTCGACACCGACAACCTGCTCGCCGGGCCCTCGGCGGAGCACTGGTTCGGCACCGACAATGCCGGCCGCGACCTATTCCTGCGGGTCCTGGTCGCCACCCGGCTCTCGATCACCCTGGCGCTGCTGGCGACCGCGATCGCGGTGCTCACCGGGCTGGTGCTCGGCTCGCTTCCGTGGCTGCTCGGCCCACGGCTCGGGCGACCGGTGACGGCGCTGGTCAACATCCTGGTCGCCTTCCCCGGGCTGCTCCTGGTCCTCTCCCTGGCCACCGTGTTCGGAGTCGGTGCCCGCGGGGCCGTGCTGGCGATCGGGTTCGCCGGTGCGCCCACGTTCGCCCGCCTCTGCCAGACGCTGATCGCCGGGATCGCCGCCCGCGACTATGTCGCCGCGGCCGAGATCGCCGGCCTCGGCCGGACCCGGATCCTGGCGCGGCACGTGCTGCCCAACGTCGCGGAGCCGCTCATCGTCAACGCGACCATCGGCGCCGGGAGCGCGCTGCTCGCGTTCGCGGGCCTCTCCTTCCTCGGCCTCGGTGTCCAGGCGCCCGCCTACGACTGGGGGCGGCTGATGCAGGACGGTCTGGCCGGGATCTACCTCCACCCGCTCGCCGCGCTCGCGCCGGGGATCGCGGTCGTCATCGCCGGCCTGGCCTTCAACCTCACCGGCGAGGCGGTCGCCGGTGCCTTGGGGGTGACGCCGGTCGTCGGGCCACGGGCCTGGTCGGCGCCGGTCCGCTCGACTCCTGCGAAGGCGAGCACGCAGGGAGACGACCTGGTGCTCGACGTACGCGATCTCGCTGTCGCCTTCCCCGGCCCGTCGGCCCCGGTCACTCCGGTCCGTGGCGTCTCCCTCTCGCTGCGTCCCGGTGAGGCCGTGGGGATCGTGGGGGAGTCGGGGTCGGGCAAGTCGCTCACCGCGCTCGCGATCGCCCAGCTCGTCGAGGAACCCGGCCGGGTCACCGGTGAGGTCACCCTCTGCGGCACCGACCTGAACGACGGCGGCCACCACGAGGACCTGCTCGGCACCTCGCTCGCGGTCGTCTTCCAGGACCCGATGACCTCGCTCAACCCGGCCATGCGGGTCGGCCCGCAGCTCGCCGAGGTGAGCCGTTTCCACCAGAGCCTCGGCCGGCGTGAGGCACTCGCCCGCGCCGTCGACCGGCTGCGCGCGGTGCGCCTGCGTGACCCGGAGCGGGCGGCCCACGCGTACCCGTTCGAGCTCTCCGGCGGCATGCGTCAGCGCGCCATGATCGGGATGGGACTGATGGGCACCCCGCGGCTGATCATCGCCGACGAGCCCACGACCGCCCTGGACGTCACCGTCCAGAAGCAGGTCCTGGCGCTCCTGGAGGGGGTACGCCGCGAGCACGGCACCGCCATCCTGCTGATCTCCCACGACGTGTCCGTCATCGGCGAGATCTGCGACCGGGTGCTGGTGATGTATGCCGGGCGCATCGTCGAGGAGATCGCCGCCGGCGACCTCCACAGCGGTGCCCGGCACCCCTACACCCGGGCACTGGTCGCGGCGGTCCCGTCGATGAGCACACCGCGGGACGAGCCTCTGGCCACCATCCCCGGCCAGCCGGTCGACCCCGCCGCGCTTCCCCCGGGCTGTGCGTACGCCGCCAGGTGCCCGCTCGCGACCGACCAGTGCCTGAGCGAGGAGCCCGCGCTCCTCGACGGAGTCGCGTGCTGGCGTGCGGACGACCCGCTCCCGATGGAGCAGACGAAGCAGGTGAGCGTATGAGCGAGCGACAGCGAGCGACAGTGGGCCTCAGGCCGCCGCTTCCGTATTCTTCGCCCTTCGCTACGGAGGCGGCGGCATGAGCATGCGGTTCGAGCAGGTCAGCGTGCGGTTCGGGCGCACCCAGGTGCTCCACGAGGTGAGCCTGGAGGTGCCCGACGGCTCGATCGTGGGGCTGGTGGGGGAGTCCGGTTCGGGCAAGTCGACGCTCGCCCGGGCCGCCGTCGGGCTGGTGCCGGTCAGCACCGGGCGCGTCCTGGTCAACGGCGTCCCGGCCGGCCGGCGCTCCAAGGCCGGGTCCGGGGTCCAGATGGTCTTCCAGGATCCCTACTCCTCCCTCGACCCGCGGATGAGCATCGGCGAGAGCATCGCCGAGGCGATCCCCGGACGGCCGTCGAAGTCCGAACGGGCCGGGGAGGTCGCCCGCCTCCTCCGGCTGGTCCATCTCGACCCTGGCCGCGCCGGCCAGCGTCCGGGGAACCTCTCCGGCGGCCAGCGGCAACGGGTCGCCCTGGCCCGCGCGCTGGCGGGCAGGCCTCAGGTGCTCATCGCCGACGAGATCACCTCGGCGCTCGACGTCTCCGTCCAGGGCGCCGTCCTCAACCTCGTCCGCGAGATGCAGCGCGAGCTCGGCCTCTCGATCCTGTTCATCTCCCACAACCTGGCCGTGGTGCGCTACGTGGCCGACACGGTCGCGGTGATGAGCCACGGACACGTCGTCGAGTGCGGGCCGGCGGCCGACGTACTGGAGAACCCGAGTCATCGCTACACCCAAGAGCTTCTCGCCGCCGTCCCCGGCGGCACCTCGAACACTCTCACCAAGGAGACCTGATGACCATCGATTCCGCTCACTGGCAGACCCGGCTCACCGAGCTGACGAAGAAGCACGGCGTCCCCGGGGCCCAGCTCGGCATCCTCCGGGTCGGCCGCGACGGCGCTCAGGACGAGCAGGTAACGCTCACCACCGGAGTGCTTCACCTCGGGACCGGCCAGCCCGCCACGACCGACTCCGTCTGGCAGATCGGCTCGATCTCCAAGGTCTGGACCGCGACCGTGGTGATGCAGCTGGTCGATGAGGGCAAGCTCGCCCTCGACACCCCGGTCAAGGAGATCATCGGTGATCTCGATCTGCGTGACCCCGAGGTCACCGAGAAGGTCACGATCCACCACCTGCTCACCCACACCAGCGGCATCGACGGTGATGTCTTCACCGACACCGGACGCGGTGACGACGTCCTGGAGAAGTACGTCGCCCGCCTCGGCGAGGCCGCCCAGAACCACCCGCTGGGCGCGACCTGGTCCTACTGCAACTCCGGCTACGTGCTGCTCGGGCGGGTCATCGAGGTCGTCACCGGCCAGACCTGGGACCAGGCGATGCGTGAGCGGCTCTTCACGCCGCTCGGCCTCACCCACACCGGCACCCTGCCCGAGGAGGCGATGCTCCATGCGCTCGCGATGGGCCACCTCGGCACCGGCGAGGACATCGCCCCGGCGCCGGTATGGGGGCTGCCCCGTTCGTGCGGCCCGGCCGGTCTGATCACCGCGACCGCTGCCGACGTGCTCGCCTTTGCCCGGATGCACCTGAGCGGTGGGGTGGCGAAAGACGGCACCCGGGTGCTCTCCGCCGAGTCGGTGGCGGCGATGGCCGACTTCCAGGTCGACTGTCCCGAGAAGGACCTGCTCGGCGACTCGTGGGGCCTCGGCTGGTTCCGCTGCGACTGGCACGGGGCGCGTGCGATCGGTCACGACGGCAACACCATCGGGCAGGCCGCGTTCCTGCGGCTGCTTCCCGAGGCCGGTATCGCGGTCTCGCTCAACACCAACGTCGCCAGCGCCATCGCGCTCTACCAGGACCTCTTCGAGGAGATCTTCGCCGAGCTCGCCGATGTCCGCCTCCCTGACCGCTTCGAGATCCCCGTCGACGCGCCCGAGGTCGACATCACCCCGTTCCTCGGCGAGTACTCGCGCGAGTCGGTGCTGGAGGAGGTCCTGGTCCTCGACGGCAAGCCGGTGATGCGGACGACCGTCTCCGGACCCGTCGCGGAGCTCGAGGGTGCCTCCGAGCCCGAGGTGCATGAGCTGGTGCCGGTCGCGGAGGCGATCTTCGCGGTCAAGCCCGACAAGTCCGCGGCCTACTTCCCCGTACGTTTCTACACGTTGCCGACCGGCGAGCGATACCTCCACTTCGGCGCCCGCGCGACCCCGAAGAAGGCCTGAATGCGTCGACCTCAGATCGATCTCCACCGGCTCCTGGACGACATCCGGGAGCTGGTCGAGACCGAGTCGCCCTCCACCGACCTGGACGCCGTCGCCCGCTCGGCCGAGGTCGTGGCCCACCTCGGAGCCGCCCATCTCGGCGTCCCCCCGGAGCGCATCGTCGTCGACGGGGTCACCCATCTGCGCTGGCGCTTCGGGCCCGGCCCGCACGTCCTGCTGCTGGCCCACCACGACACGGTCTGGCCGCACGGCACGCTGGAGAGGATCCCGTACGCCGTCACCGACGGTGTCCTGCGCGGCCCCGGCTGCTTCGACATGCTCGCCGGCCTGGTCATGGCACTGCACACCGTCGCCGCACTGCCGGCTCCCGACGGGGTCTGCCTCCTGGTCACCGGCGACGAGGAGCTCGGCTCGCCGTCCTCGCGCGCGCTGATCGAGGCCGAGGCCCGGGAGGCGTCCGCGGTGCTCGTGCTGGAGGCGTCGGTCGGCGACGGAGACCTCAAGACGGCCCGGAAAGGCACCTCGATGTACGAGGTAGAGGTCGTCGGACGTGCCGCCCATGCCGGCCTGGAGCCCGACAAGGGCGTCAACGCCACCATCGAGCTGGCCCACCAGGTGCCCGCGGTGGCCGCGCTCGCCGACCCGTCCGCGGGCACGACGGTGACCCCGACGTCCGCATCCGCAGGCACGACGCTCAACACGGTCCCGGGCGCGGCCCGGTTCACGGTCGACGTACGCGCCTGGAGCGCGGCCGAGCAGGAACGGGTCGACGCCGGGATGCGTGCTCTGGAACCAGCGCTCGAAGGCGCGAAGCTGGTCGTGCATGGCGGGATCAACCGGCCGCCCCTGGAAGAGTCCATGTCGGCGCGGCTGTTCGATCGAGCTGTCGACGTCGCGACCCGGCTCGGGCTGCCGGTGCCGGGTCAGGCCGCGGTCGGCGGGGCCTCCGACGGCAACTTCACCGCTGGCGTCGGCACCCCGACGCTCGACGGGCTCGGCGCCGTCGGCGGCGGGGCGCATGCCGAGGACGAGCACGTGCTGGTCGACCGGCTGGCCGACCGGACGATTCTGCTGCACGGTCTGCTGCAGGGTCTGCTCGAGGAGCTGGTGGCCGGCCGTCCGAGCGACGGATCGAGGGATCGGCCGTGACGCGGGCATGGGGGGCGTACGTCCGGGCCGCCGAGGCCGCCCGGGTCACCGTCCGCGAGCTCGACGGGATCGCGGAGCTGCAGCGGGCCGAGAAGGTGCTCGGCGGGATCTGGGGCGTTCCGGACAATCCGCCGCTCGGGTCCGAGCTGATGCGCGCGATGCGCAAGGCCGAGGGCTACGTCGCCGGTGCGTTCGACGATGCCGCCGGCGAGGAGATGGTCGGCGTCTGCGTCGGGTTCCACTCGGTCCCGGCGGCCCGCGCGATGCACAGCCATATCGCCGGCGTGGTCCCGGAGATGGCCGGTCGACACGCGGGCTTCGCGCTCAAGCTTCACCAGCGGGCCTGGTGCCTGGAACGTGGGATCACGCTGATGGAGTGGACCTTCGACCCGCTCGTGGCCCGCAACGCCTACTTCAACCTGGCCAAGCTCGGCACCCGGGTCGCGGAGTATCTCCCCGACTTCTACGGCTCGATGGGCGACGGCATCAACGACGCCGAGGACGCCAGCGACCGGATCCTGGTGCACTGGGACCTGGACTCGCTGCAGGTCGCGTCCGCGTGCGACGGCAGCCCGGTCGAGGTCGCCGAGGTCGCCGGCGGGCCGGGTGCGTCCTGGGTCGAGGTGCCCCGCGACATCGAGGCGCTGCGCGTCTCCGACCCCGGCGAGGCCCGGGCGTGGCGTACCAAGGTCCGCGACCAGCTGCTGAGCGGGTTGGAGTCGGGCACGGTCGCCGGCTTCGACCGCGACCACGGATATCTGCTGACAAGCACAGCCCCGAGGGAAGGAACCGAATGAAGCTGGAAGGGATGGAGCTGCGACGGGTGTCGATGCCACTGGTATCGCCCTTCCGGACCTCCTTCGGCACCCAGAGCGAGCGCGACATCCTGCTGCTGCGCGCGGTGACCTCGCAGAGCGAGGGGTGGGGCGAGTGCGTCGCGATGGCCGACCCGCTCTACTCCTCCGAGTACGTCGAGGCGACTGCGGACGTGCTCCGTCGGTTCCTGCTCCCCGCACTGGCTGCGGCCGGCGGTGAGCTGGAGAGGCACGGGGCGTACGCGGTGGGAAAGGTGCTGCACCCGTTCAAGGGACACCGGATGGCGAAGGCGGCGCTGGAGATGGCGCTGCTCGACGCGGAGCTGCGCGCGGCCGGGAGGTCCTGGGCCCGCGAGCTGGGCGCCGTGCACGACCGGGTGCCGAGCGGTGTCTCGGTCGGCATCTTCGACTCCGTACCCCACCTGCTGGACGTGGTCGGCGGCTACCTGGACGACGGCTACGTGCGGATCAAGCTCAAGATCGAGCCGGGCTGGGACATCGAGCCGGTGGCCGCGGTACGGGAGCGGTTCGGCGACATCCCGCTGCAGGTCGACGCCAACACCGCCTACACGCTGCGCGACGCCCGCCACCTGGCGAAGCTGGATCCGTTCGACCTGCTCCTCATCGAGCAGCCGCTGGAGGAGGAGGACGTCCTGGGCCACGCGAAGCTGGCCCGCGAGATCCGCACCCCGGTGTGCCTCGACGAGTCGATCGTCTCCGCGCAGACGGCCGCCGCCGCGATCTCGCTCGGTGCCTGCTCGATCATCAACATCAAGCCCGGCCGCGTGGGCGGCTACCTGGAGGCCGTACGCATCCACGACCTCGCCGCCGCGCACGGACTCGCGGTCTGGTGCGGTGGCATGGTCGAGACCGGGCTGGGGCGCGCCGCCAACGCTGCCCTGGGCGCGCTGCCGGGGTTCACCCTGCCCGGGGACATCTCCGCCTCCGACCGGTTCTATCGCACCGACATCACCGAGCCGCTCACGATCGAGGACGGCCACATGAGCGTCCCGGCCGGCCCGGGTCTGGGCGTCACCCCGATCCCGGAGATCCTGGAGTCGTTCACCACCTCGACCGAATGGATCCCGCTCGGGACGCAGACGTAGATCGGTGGACGGTGTCGGGGGTCGGTTCTAGTATTCCGGGCGTGAGCCAGCGTCCGCGCGCGAGTCTGGGCCGCGTGCTCGATGATCTGGGCGACACGCTGCTCGAGCTGCTGGCCGGCGACCCCGCGCATGAGGGCGAGATCGGTGGTGTGGTGATCCACGACCCCGACGACGAGCCGGTCCATCCCGCGGGGGCGCTGGTCCTGGCCGTCGGGGTGTCGTCGGGCGAGCTCCCAGAGCTCATCTACGAGGTGGGGCGGCGCGGGGCGGTCGGGCTGGTCGTCCGCGCGCCCGTCGTGCTGACCGGGGCCCTGGCCGCGGCGGTCGAGGAGAGCCGGATCGCCCTGCTCGGGCTGCGCCGCGGCGCGACCTGGGCGCAGCTGACCGCGCTGCTGCGGTCGCTGCTGGCGGAGGGCGACATCGGCCCGACCGAGGCGGAGACACTGGGTGGCCTGCCCTCGGGCGACCTGTTCGCGGTCGCCAACGCGATCGGCGCGCTGCTGGACGCGCCGGTGACGATCGAGGACCGGAGCTCGCGGGTGCTGGCCTTCTCCGGCCGTCAGGACGAGGCCGACGCCTCGCGGGTCGAGACGGTCATCGGCCGCCAGGTTCCCGAACGCTACGCCCGGATGCTCACCGACCTCGGCGTCTTCCGCGAGCTCTACCGCGAGCACCGCCCCGTCGTCGTCGACCCGGCCCGGCTCGACGAGGACAGGATCAGCAAGCAGCGTGTCGCGATCGCGGTCCGGGCCGGCGACGAGGTCCTCGGCTCGATCTGGGCGGCGATGGACGGTGAGGTCACGCCCGAGCGGAGCGCGGCGCTGCGCGACGCCGCCAGTCTGGTCGCGCTCCACATGCTGCGCGTGCGGGCCGGCGCCGATGTGCACCGGCGGTTGCGTACGGATCTGGTCAGCTCGGTCCTCGAGGGCGCGGCCGGTGCTCGAGACGCGCTGGGCCGGCTCGGCCTCGCGGGGCGTCCGGTGGTCGTGCTCGCCCTGGCCCTGCGGCACGATCCGTCAGCCGATCACGAGCACGAACCCGACCCGGGCGGCGCCGGCACGCTCGAGCGCGCCGCCGACGCGCTGGCAGTGCACCTCTCGGCCGCCGTGCCGGCCTCGGCGGTCGCGGTCGTCGGGGGCATCGTCCATGCCCTGGTCCCGCTCCCCGGCGACGGCTCCGAGCCCGAGGAACGGGCCGCTCGGCTGGCCGGGGAGTTCTGCGAGCGTCTCGGCACGCGGCTGCCGGTGGTCGTCGGCGTCGGCGGTGTCGGTTCGGACATCAGCGCCATCGTCGCCTCCCGCGCGGCCGCGACCCGGGCGATGCGGGTGCTCCGCGACGGTGCCCTGGGCGGCGAGACGCGCTCGGTGGCGAGGCTCGCCGACGTCTACACCCAGTCGTTGCTCCTCGAGCTCCGCGACCTCGCCGCCGCCCGGGACGAGCGTCCGGTCGGTCCGATCGCGCTGCTCCTCGCCTACGACGAGCGCAACGACTCCGGTCTTGCCGAGACCCTGCACGCGTGGTTGGACGCGAACGGCGACGTACGCGCCGCTGCCGCCGCCCTCTTCATCCACCCCAACACGCTGCGCTACCGGCTGCGCCGGCTCGAGCAGGTCAGCGGCCTGGACCTCGCCGACGCGGAGCAACGTTTCGGGGCGGCGCTCCAGCTGCGTCTCCTGGCGCTGCGCTGAGGCTCCGCACCGACGGTCCCGCTCAGACCACCATCGCGACCACGGCCGCCGCGGCGAGGGCCGTTGCGGCGATGCGTACCTTGCCGATCGGCTCGTGCAGCACCAACGCCGCCGAGAGCGCGACCCAGATCAGGCTCGAGCTGCGGACGGCAGCCACCAGCGAGACCGGAGCGTGCAGGGTCGCGTAGAGGCTGAGGACGTACGAGGTGGGGATCAGCACTGCGAGCACGGCCACGGTCCGGGCGTGGATCCTGGCCTGGCGCAGCCCCTCGGCGTACTTGCCACGCACGATCACGCTCCACAGCACCACCTGGATGACCGTGCCGACGGCGTAGTAGGCGATCGGGTCGAGGCCCCGCTCGACGACCACCCACCCGTCGTAGGTCGTGTAGCCGGCGATCGACATGGCGATGCAGCCCGACCACAGCAGCGGCTTCGCCTGCAGCGAGCCCCGGGTGCGGACGGTCTCGAACAGCAGGGCCCCGACGGCCGCCGCCATCAGGAGTACGCCACCCCATTGCGCCCAGCTCAGCCACTGCCCGAGCACCACCATGCCGGTGATCGCCACCACGACGGGAGCCAGGCCGCGGGAGAGCGGGTAGATCTGGCTCACGTCGAAGTCCTGGTAGGCGACCTGGACCAGGCCCATGGTCAGCGCGTGCATCGCGGTGCTGCCGAGCGAGAGCAGGAGGAGCTCCCATGACACCGCGATGCCGTGCCCGCGCACGATCATCACCACCGCGGTGACCGTGACGACCAGGCAGCTCTCCACGATCGCCACCGCCCACAGCGCCGGTCTCCCCGCGGGGGCGATGGTCTTCGACGCCGTGTTCCAGGCTGCGTGGGCGATCGCCGAGCCCAGGGCGAGAACGACTCCGAGCAGCAACATCCGGGTGAGCCTACGGCGTCGCTGCGCACCCGCTCATCGGGCTCCTCCTAGGCTGGGCCACTCCAACTCCACAACCTTGAGGACTTCTGTGATGGACCCCGTCGACCTGGCTCTGATGCTTCTCCGGCTCGCGGTGGGTGGCACGATGATCGCCCACGGCGTCAACCACTGGCGCGGGGGCGGCAAGATCGCCGGCACCGCGGGCTGGTTCGAGAGCCTCGGCCTGCGCCACGGCACCCTGCAGGCGTGGGCCAGCGTGGTGACCGAGATCGTGGCCGGCGTACTGCTGATCCTGGGCCTGATCACGCCGCTGGCAGCAGCCGCCGTCGTCGCGGTGATGCTCGTGGCCGCGCTGCTGGCGCACCGCCCCAACGGGTTCTTCGTCTTCAAGGACGGCTGGGAGTACGTCATGATCCTGGCCGTCGTCGCGGTCGTGCTCGGTGTCACCGGACCCGGGACGATCTCGCTCGACGCGTCCCTCGACATCGTCTACGACGGCTGGGTCGGCGGCGCGGTAGCGCTCGGCGGCGGGGTCGTCGGCACCGCGCTGCTCCTCGCCGCCTTCTGGCGTCCGCAGCGCGAGGACGCCCCCGTCGCGCCCGCCGACGACGCCCCCGCTGATGACGCCCCCGCCGACGCGCCCGCCGAGGACGCCCCCGCCCACGACGCCTGACCCCAGCGCGACCAAAGTCGCGTGAGGCCGCGACGGAAGGACGATGCCGCGACGCCGGCTCGTTCCTAGCCTGGACTCATGCGTCGGCAACAGCTGGTCCCGGTAGGCCTCTTGGTCGGCGCCGTCGGTCTGCTCGGACTGGGTGTCGTCGGCCCGCCGACGTCGGACGGCGGCATCCGGATCCCGCCAGGGGCGCCGATCCTGCTGGTAGCGGCAGGGGTGAGCTGGTGGTGGCGGGGCCGTCCCGGCGCCGTCCTCGGTCTGGCCGCGGTCGCCGTCGTGACGGTCGCGGCGCTCGGCGCCGGACTGGGGCCGGACCTGATCGGTGCCCGCGGTCTGCCCGTCGCCGTGATGCGCTGGGTTCAGGTCGTCGGGCTGGTTGTCGCGACGTACGCCTTGGTGCGAAGGCTGGCGGCCGGGCCTGCACCGGGTGGGCCGGATGGGCCGGACGCGGCAGTGAACAACCGGCCAGGACCCGACCGGAGCCGCGTGCTCCAGGTCGTGGGTCTGCTGGCGCTGTGCGGGATCGGAGCCGAGCTGCTGGCGGCGTACGGGGACAGCACGGGCAACATCGGCGGAATCGCGTTCGCGCTGGTCTTCTTCGGGGCCCTCTACGGGGCGCCGGCGCTGGTCGCCCGGGAGCTGGTGCGCCGCCTCGGCTGGGGCTGGCCGAGCCTGCTGCTGATCTTCGCCGCTCTGGGGGTGGCGGAGGCGGGCCTCATCGACCAGTCGCTGTTCAGCGCCGACTACGGCGGCTACGCAGGATGGGAGGAGAACCGGGAACCGACCCTGATCCCGTCGTTGGGATTCAGCGGCTACAACGCCTACTCCTTCATCATCGGGCACGTGATCTTCAGCTTCGCGGCGCCCGTCGCGCTGGCCGAGGCCTGGGTGCCGGCCCGCGCCCGAAAGCCGTGGCTGGGCCCGATCGGCACCGCCCTCGCTGCGGTCGCGTACGTCATCGCGGCGTTGTTCATCCTCTCCGACCCGGAGTCGCGCTCCGGGAGCCCTGCCCAGCTGCTCGCCACGGCCGGAGTGATCGTCGTCCTGCTTCTCGTCGCCTTCGTCCTAGGCCGGCGAGCGCAGACGGCCAGCCATCGGGACGGGGCAGGGGAGGTGCCGCTCCCGGCCCTCTTCGTCACCGCGCTGGTCTTCGCGCTCGTCCCGGATCTGACCCCCGCGACCTGGCTGGGCGTAGCCATCGCGGCCACGACCACAGTCGTGTTCTGTGTCCTGGTCCTGCTGGCCGCCCGGACGAGGGTGTGGACGGTTCGGCACGCGGCGACGATCGGCGCTGCGTACCTTGTCGTGCGGGGCTTGTTGGCGTTCACCTACTTCCCGCTCATCGGCGATGTCGCGGCAGGTCCGAAGTACGCCCACAACGTGGCCATGCTCCTCGTCGTCGCGCTCGCGGGATGGCTGGCGCTGCGGGGTCGTACTGCCACGGCCCCGCCTGCCGAGCGCACCGCTCTGCCGGCTGGTTAGGGGCGGCGGGTGAACCGGATGGTGCCGTCCGGTAGTCGCTCATGGATGTACGCCGGGGCGTGCGCCAGACGGTGATGATGGGGGCACAACAGGGCCCCGTCCTTCAGGTCGGTCTTCCCTCCCGCAGCCCAGGGATCGAGGTGGTGGGCGTCGCACCATTCCGGTGGCATGTCACACCCTTCGGCTTGGCAGCACTTCTGCTGGAGCCGGAGTGCTTTGCGCTGGATGGGCTGGAAGAACCGACTGCCTCGACCTGCGTCGAGGACCTCACCATCACCGCCCAACACCCAGGGGATGATGGTCGCGTTACACGCCAGCTTGCGGGCCTCGGCGGCGCTGATCGTGGTCCCGTTGGTCTCGTCGTAGCCCAAGGTGGCGGTGCCGAGGTCTCTGCGGAGCTCGTCGAGGGAGATCACCACGTTGATCGTGGTCGCGTCGCCCCCGTGACGGGGCAGGGCGGCGGGGTCGAGGGTCTCCAGGAGCCGGGTGAACCCCTGTCCCATGAGTCGTTCCCACGGCGGTAAGGCCGCGCCCTTGGTGACGAGTTGTTGTTTGCGGGGTTGGGCGTAGGCCTCGACGAGTCGTTTGAACCGCATCCCGATCGAGGTCGGCAAGACCCCGTCGAACCCGACGGTGCCGTCGTGGTTGTCCCAGATCCGCAGCGCGGTCCTCTGCTGGGCGCGTTCCTCCTCGGCGAGCAGCGCCTTGGCTTCGGCGTCTTCGAACCGGGCTGGGTCGACCTCGGTCAGAATCTTCCGGCCGACGATGCGGAGCTCGTTCGCCGTCAATTGGGTCGCGTAGTCGACCAGGAGCTTTTCGGCCAGGGCCAGGTTCTCGGCACTCGCGACAGGGTCGGCATGGACCTTGTCCAACGCCCGGGTGATCACGCGGGCCTTGTCCAAAGACACCACGCCTTCGGCCAGACCGGCTGCGACGAGTTCGTACTTCGCCACCCCGGTCGCCAGCTTGATCTGCGACCGGGCCACACCCTTGTCGAGGAGGAGCTCGGCCCGCATCCACGCGGAGGCATCCTTCGCCCCGGTCTCCTCCGCGATATCGCCGGCCGATGCGAGCACGCGGAGCTTCAGTGCGGCCTGCTGGGCTTGGAGCTTCTCCAACCGCTCCAGCAGGTCCTTCTTCTGGCCGGTGCGCCAATAGGCAGGGTCGCTCGCGAGCAGCTCGTGGAGGGCAGTTTCGATGGCCTCGAGGGCGGCGTCGATCGCATCGCCAGGGTTGGTGGCCCAGGGGTCGAGGTCGTGCTCGAGACTCATCGTGATCCCTCCCTTCAGAGGTGTATCGTGATGGGTCACATTCTACGCCTCGAACGGATACCTAACCACCCATAGGTGCAGGTCAAGCGCCATTTTCGCGGTGAGCGAACGGCATCGCTTCTGTGGATGGTAAGTGGCCCGAAGGGCCACCACTCGCCCCCCATCAACACCATCTGCCGCAGAAGTGAATGCGCTGCGCCACACCTGGGCC